>DATJIB010000252.1:0-6977 GCA_035493575.1 Rhodocyclaceae bacterium
TTCTCGGCCGATTCGCACAGCGTAGGCAGTGGCTTTAGCAGTGGCAGCGAAGACCAGAAGATCGTTCTGCAAAACGTGGATCTGGTCGGCTCATTTACCACGGACCAACAGGTGATCCAGGATCTGCTCAACAAGGGCAAGATTCAGACGGATATGTAAGCAAAAAAGCGGGCGTAGATTTTTCTACGCCCGCATTTTCCGCCTTGATTCAATGCAGGCGGTAGCCAGCGCTGGGGTTGATCTCGCCCAAGGTTTGCGTTGCCTCGGCACCAGGCAGAGCCCACTCGGCTGAGCGGGTTGCTTCTTTGAGCATATGGCTGATGACATGCGCGAGTTTTTCATCCATGCGTAAATCTATCGATTGCCCATCGAGCGGCTCCAGCTGCAGTAAATACAGCGATGGCGGCAGGGGCCGAATATTGATGGTGGTGAGCAGCAAGGGCGCCATACCTGAAACCAGCTGCGTGCCGCCCTGGTATTCGTCATCCAGTTTGGCGCCATCCGTGGCGTGCTGGGCCACAAGCTCTTTGCGTACGCTATTGAGCAGGCTATCGCTGCCCACTTGTTGCTTGCCGAACCAGTCGAAAACATGTCCGAGTGCTTGCCACAACATGCCGACGAAACGCCGTGTCAGCCAGTATTGAAACTCCTGGCCGCCGGTATTTGTCATACGCAACAACAAGCGATCCTGCACCTGGTCGTAACTGATGTTGATCTGGTGCAGGGCATTTTCTTGCGCCATTACTTTTCCTTGACTGCCGGTCCAGTCGCGCCATCGAATCCAAGGCCGGAGAGGGCGAGCAATTCATTTTCGCTGGTGACGCCTTCGGCAAACACGAGCAGGCCGATGGTATGGGCAATCGAGGACAAGCCTTTGAGGAATGCCTGATTGCCGTTGTTGCTGTCGATGCCGCGAATAAAGCTGGAGTCGACCTTCAAGTAGTCAAGGCCGAGGTCGTGCAGCTGTCCGATCTGACTGAACTGACGTCCGAAGTGCTCGATGCCGACCCGGCAACCGTATTGCTTGAGTTCGACACACAGTTCGCGGAAGGCTTCAATGTGATCGAAAGCGCCGCTCTCCGGAATTTCAAGCCATAGACGCGGACTGGCGGCTGCGTTGTTCTTGATCAGTGTGTACAGCGCTTTGCGGAAGCCGGCATCGTTGATCGAATTGGAGGACAGATTGATTGCCAGTCCGACCAGATTAGGTTGCGCACGCAGATCCTCAAGGCCCAGCGCAATTGCTGCCAAGTCAATCTTGGGCGTCAAGCGCAGTCGTTCTGCTACCGGCATAAAGCGTCCTGCCGGTTGCCATTCGCCACTCGCATCAAACATCAGGCGCAGAGGGCATTCATGGTGAATCAATTGCCCGGCGAAGTTTGCCAAGGGGAATGAAATCAATTTGACCCAGCGCTGTTCAAGCGCAGTGGAAATGGTTTGTCCCCATTCTTCTGCACTGCGCGGTTGGTCACCGGAGTTTTCAGCATGCGTTTCACGGATGGTGTTTTCGCCGCTGCCTTCAGCACTGGCAAGTGCGCCGTCAGTCAAGGAGAGCAGGGTGCCCATTTCCATTTGCGGGTTGAACAGGCTGGCACCTATGCATACAAAGCTGCCGCTGCTGACATAGGCCTGGCCGATACTGGCCAGGCTTTGCAACAGGCTTTCTGCATCGGCAGCGATGCTCAGTTTGCCTGGCAAGAGCAGCGCAAAGTCGGCACCATTGAGACGTGCAGCCAAGGCGGCAGCATGCTTGTTACTTTGCGTGGTGATCAGTGCTGCCACTTGCTTGAGCATGGTGTCAGTCGCTTCGCGGCCGAGCTGGCGATTGATTTCGGCGAGCTGGGTCAGGCGTATCAGGAGCAGGGCGCCGCCAGTAGCATCTTCACGGCTCAAGGCGTCGCGCAAACGGGACATGAAATAAGCGCGGTTGGAGAGCCCCGTCAGCGGGTCGCAATTGGCTTCTTGTCGAACTGCTTCAAGGCGTGAGGCCTCGTCCTCAAACATGGTCTTGAGTTGCGCAACCGTGGCATTCATGGCGCTGGCGAGCTGGCGTAGCTCCGGCACGTTAGGTTCGGGAATGGTTGTGAAGCGGCGGTCGGTAATAGCGCGTGCCTGGCGAATCACCGCCTGCAATGGGCGACGAATCCGGCGCAGTACCAGATTGCCGAGGTAGCCGGCAATCAGGCCGGCCACCGCGAGAGCCGCAATCATTTCCAGAACACTCTTCCACAAGGCGTTGTAGGCGAAGCGACTATTGCTGACGAGCTCAATGGTGCCGAACTGTTTCCAGCCATCGCTGATTTGCGCATTGCCGGCTTCGGCATGGAGTGGCAACAAATGCACAAACCACTCAGGCGCACCGTGGTCACTCTCTTCACCCTTGCGTTCGACGATGATCTGGCCTTTGGGGTCAATCACCCGAATCAGCTCGTAGTGGCCGCTGTCGAATAGTGCCGAGACTGCCAGCTCAACCGAAACTGCATCCGGTTTTTGCTGGCTCAGCGACAAGGCCAGGGCCGAGGCGTTATCCGAATTTTTCATGGTCAATTGCTCGGACAAATACACGCGCGCCGATAGCGTTGAGGCTAGCAGACTGCCGAACAAAGCCAGCAGCGTACTGCTGATAATGGCAAGCCAAAGTTGTCTGTACATGGACATGGTTGAACCCTTTCCTATTCACTCAGCATCAAACTGAGCGTCAATCAAAACCTTCACTACGTGCGCGTTGCAGGAGATCCTGCCAGCGCGACAAACGACTGGTGCCACCTGGCCCCTGGGCATCATGGCCACCTGCGCCTTGCCAGATGCCCTGACTGTTGAAACTGAAAATTGGTTGTAGATCGGTACGGCGCGAAGCCGGACGGATATCGGTAATCAGGTTGTCCAGCACCATAGGCTCTGCATCCGGGTTGGCATACCAGGCCAGTACCATATGCGCTTGCTGGACTGTGCTTTCGGGGCCGCCGATTCTGGCCTTGACGTACACCAGGCGTAGTTGCTCGTTCGGTACGCCCATATTGAGCAGGGAGAAATACTTGGCAATGGCAAAGTCTTCACAGTCGCCCGCGCCTTTGCCCAGGGTTTCCATGGGTGTGGCCCAGTAATCGGATTGGCCCCAGACTTTCTGATCGTCCGAGAACTGGATGCGGCGATTGAAAAACTCGTTGGTGCGACGCAGGTTGTCCTGCAGAGAACGGGTCTTGCTGTCATCCAACAGCTTTTGCCAGTCCTGGAAGTTGCGCGTGGCAGCACTGCCGAACATGCGCGTCAGATTGGCCAGCAATCGTTCTGTATCCAGCGCCTGAACCGGAATGACCAGACAACAGCTGAGAGCACAGGCGAGCACGAGCCCGCTTAATAAGCGAAACCGTCGTGAAAAGCCCGAAACGGCAGGGTATAACAAGCCTGTCTTTCTCAAAATTGTCCAGATATTCCAATATACTAGGACTCGGTCAAATTCCGCAGACAAAGAGTCTTTTATGCAGGTTTCCAGTTTACTTCGTGTGCCATTTCGCAAACAGCACAATGTCCTGTTAGGGCTGGTGCTAAGTACTCTGGTGGGTCAGGTCGGTGCAGAAGAGTTTTTACCTCCCCCTGACATGCCCGAAGCCACTGTTGCAGCGAGCGCTCAGCCGGTGCCGGCAAAGCAGACGCTCAAAGATGTGGTTCAGCAATCCATCCTCACACAACCGGAAGTTTTATACCGTTGGCATGCTTTTTTGGCGGCTGACGATGAGCATAGCGCGTCGATCGGTGGTTTTCTACCCAAGCTGGATTTGACTGCCGGGCGTGGCAAGGAAAAGCGTAACGATCCGATACTGACCACGAACTACACCCGCAACTCTTCGTCGCTGACACTGACCCAGATGTTGTACGACGGATTCTTTACGCGTAACGAAATGAAACGTCTCGATCATGCGCGCATGACGCGTCTGTTCGAGCTGCAGGATGTCACCGAGAATACCGCCCTTGAAGCGGTACGTGCTTACCTGGATGTTTTGCGTTACCGCTTGCTGGTGAGCCTGACCGAAGAAAACTATGTGCGCCATCGTTCGGTGCTGGAGCAGATTCAACTCAAAGTCAAAGCCGGTGTAGGTCGCCGCGTCGACTTGGAGCAGGCCTCAGGCCGTTTTGCCTTGGCTGAATCCAATCTGCTGATTGAAACATCCAATCTGCACGATGTGGCAGCGCGCTTCCAACGCTTGATCGGCACGTCGCCCGCAGTTGAACTGGAAGAGCCGACGGCCCTTTCAAAGGACTTGCCGAGCAATGCCAATGCCGCGCAAGCCGTGGCGCAATTGATTAATCCGGCTTTGCGCGCTTCGGTTGAGAATGTGCGTTCTGCAGATGCGGCGCATTCGGGTCGTGCGGCTGCGTATCAGCCGCGCGTGGATTTGCGTTTCCGCGAAGACAAGGGGCGTGATCTGAATGGTTATGTCGGTGTGACGAACAACAGCACCGCTGAAGTCGTGATGAGCTGGAATTTGTTTAATGGCTTCAGTGATGTCAATCGTTCGCGCCAGTTTGCCGAGCAGTTGAATGTGGCGCGCGATCTGCGCGACAAGACTTGCCGCGACATGCGCCAGACCCTGGCGATTGCCTATAACGATGCCAAGAAGCTGAACGAGCAGCTGAGCTATCTTGATCAGCATCAGTTGTCGATTGAAAAGGCGCGCGATGCTTATCGCAAGCAGTTCGATATCGGCCAGCGTACTTTGCTAGACGTTCTCGATACCGAAAACGAACTGTTCCAGGCCAAGCGTGCTTACGCCAATGCCGAGTACGACCTCAAGCTGGCCTATGCACGCAGCCAGGCCGGTATGGGGCGCCTGCTCGAAACCCTGGGTTTGTCGCGTTTGGATAAAGACTCCAAACAGCTGGCAGAACGATGGGCGGCCGAAGGTGATGGCGCACAACAGTGTCCGCCAGATGCACCCCCGGTATATGTAGTCGACAAGAAGGCACTTGATGAGCGTGCCGCGGAAATGTTGCGAGAATTGGCGCCCAAGACAGCAGACAATCCGGTTGCCGCAGCGGCCGAGGCTGACGTACCGGCACATTCGATTGGCCTCGCACTCAAGGCTTGGGTGGCGACCTGGACGGGCAAGAATGTGCAGGGCTATCTTGATTCTTATGCCAAGACCTTTATTCCAGCCGATGGCAGTGATCTATCTACATGGGTAGCCAAGCGCAAGGCGGCATTGGCCAAGAGTGGTGATATCAAGATCGACCTATCCGACGTGAAAATCGAGCTGCGTGATCAAACCCATGCAGTGAGCACCTTTGTGCAAACCTACACCTCGGCAGCGTTTCAGGATGTGGTCAAGAAAACGCTGGAGTGGGAAAAGATCGACGGCCGCTGGCTGATCGTCGGTGAGATGTCGAGCAAGTTGCCGAAGTCCGCAGCGGTGACGGTAAAACCGGTGCCGATAGAGCCGCCGGCTATCCTCGTGCCAGCGCCGGCCGCAACGCCAGCACCGCCGCCAACCGTGGCGCCGTCCGTCTCTCCCTTGCCCGCACCAATCGTGACACCGCCAAAGAGCGCAACCATTTCCGTGCCGGACCCCGGCAGCAAGAAATAAGTTTGTAGGGCCCAAAACAAAAAGGCCGCACCGGAAACCGGTGCGGCCTTTTTGATTTTAACGCCGTGCTTTACAGCGCGGCGTGTTCTGCCTTTTCTTCGATGATCAGCTTGATCTTGCCTTCTTCATGGCTGTCTTCGTCCATGTCGATAGTCACTCGACCGCCTTGAGCCAGGCGACCAAATAGCAGTTCATCAGCCAGGGCGGAGCGGATGCTGTCCTGAATCAGGCGTGACATCGGACGCGCGCCCATGAGCGGATCAAAGCCCTTCTCAGCCAGCCAGGCACGCAGGCTGTCGGTGAAGATAGCTTCGACCTTCTTCTCATGCAGCTGAGCTTCCAGTTGCATCAGGAACTTGTCGACCACGCGCAGGATGACTTCGGCATCGAGTGCTGCGAACGAAATGATTGCATCCAGACGGTTGCGGAATTCAGGCGTGAACAAACGCTTGATCTCGCCCATTTCATCACCGGCTGACTTGTTGGTGGTGAAACCGATGCTGGTCTTTTGCAGCGCTTCAGCACCCGCATTGGTGGTCATGACGATCACCACATTGCGGAAGTCCGCCTTGCGGCCGTTGTTGTCGGTCAGCGTGCCATGGTCCATTACCTGCAACAGGATGTTGAAAATATCTGGATGAGCCTTTTCGATTTCGTCGAGCAGCAATACCGCATGCGGCTTCTTGGTCACAGCCTCGGTCAGCAAACCGCCTTGGTCGAAACCCACATAGCCCGGAGGCGCGCCGATCAACCGGCTAACCGCATGACGCTCCATGTATTCAGACATGTCGAAACGAATCAGCTCAATGCCCATGCAGTAAGCGAGTTGGCGAGCAACCTCGGTCTTGCCGACGCCGGTAGGGCCGGAGAAGAGGAAGGAACCGATCGGTTTTTGCGGATTGCCCAGACCAGAACGTGACATCTTGATGGCCTTGGCCAAAGCATCAATCGCCTTGTCCTGACCAAACACGACGGAACGCAGGTCGCGGTCAAGGTTCTTGAGCGCGCTACGGTCATCTGCCGACACATGTTGCGGCGGAATGCGTGCAATCTTGGCGACGATATCTTCGATCTCGCCCTTGCCAATAACCTTCTTCTGCTTGGACTTAGGCAGGATGCGCTGAGCCGCACCGGCTTCGTCGATCACATCGATAGCCTTGTCAGGCAAATGACGATCATTGATGTACTTGGCCGAAAGCTCAGCCGCGCTGGAGATAGCCGCAGCTGAATACTTGACGCCATGGTGCTCTTCGAAGCGCGACTTCAAGCCGCGCAGGATGGACACGGTTTCATCCACCGACGGCTCGTTGATGTCGACCTTTTGGAAACGACGTGACAGCGCGTGATCTTTCTCGAACACGCCGCGGAATTCGTTGTAGGTGGTCGCACCAATGC
>DATJIB010000253.1:0-5166 GCA_035493575.1 Rhodocyclaceae bacterium
ATGCTCGTGCGGTTTGACCTGCTGACAGTGCGCGCCACCTTGCCGGATAGCTTGCCGCTGGGAATTCGCCAACGTCTTTCGCTGGCAGTCGCCATGGTGCATCAGCCGGAGCTATTGATTCTCGACGAGCCCACTTCCGGCGTAGACCCAATAGCCCGCGACCGCTTCTGGCAGTTGATGATAGATTTGGCGCGCAAAGATCAAGTCACCATTTTTATTTCAACGCACTTCATGAACGAAGCCGAGCGCTGTGATCGCATCTCACTGATGCACGCCGGCCATGTGCTGGTAAGCGGTTTGCCTGCCGAACTGGTGAGCAAGCGTGGCTGCAGCACACTTGAAGAAGCTTTTGTTTCCTATTTGCTTGAGGCCAGCCCGGTCTTGTCTGATGAAGGAGCAGCAGCGCCTGCTCTCTCAAAAGCAACCTCGGTACAGCGCCCGCCTAATCCCCATTTCAGTTTGCGCCGTGCCTTCAGCTATACGCGGCGCGAAGCACTAGAGCTTCGGCACGACCCGGTGCGTGCCACCTTGGCCTTACTTGGAACCGCGATACTGATGTTCATCTTCGGTTACGGCATCAGTATGGATGTGGAAGACCTCCCCTACGCCGTCCTCGACCGCGACCAGACCGTGCTCAGCCAGAATTACGCCTTGAACCTGTCGGGGTCACGTTACTTTATCGAGAAACCGCCGATTGGCAGTTATGTCGAGCTTGACCGGCGTATGCGCAGTGGAGAACTTTCGCTCGCCATCGAAATCCCGCCGGATTTCAGTCGTGATCTCGAACGCGGAAAAAATGTGGAAATTGGCGCATGGGTAGACGGGGCAATGCCGCAACGCGCCGAAACTGTGCGTGGCTATGTCATGGCGATGCATCAAACCTGGCTCTTGGATATTGCGCAACATCGCCTCGGTCAGAAGCTCGCTGCAGCGAGCACGATTGAAACTCGCTTTCGTTACAACCCCGACGTACGCAGCCTGCCGGCCATGGTCCCGGCCATCATTCCACTCCTGTTGATGATGATTCCGGCCATGCTAACGGCACTATCCGTCGTGCGTGAGAAGGAGTTGGGGTCAATCATCAATCTGTATGTCACGCCAGTTACGCGCAGCGAATTCGTGCTCGGCAAGCAGATTCCTTATGTTCTGCTCGCTTTGCTCAATTTCCTCTTACTGGCGGCGCTGGCCGTGACAGTCTTTGGCGTACCACTCAAGGGGAGCTTCCCAACTTTATTCCTGGCGGCGATTCTGTATGCTTTTACCGCTACGGGATTTGGCCTACTCGCATCCAGCTTCACGCGTAGCCAGATATCGGCGTTGTTTGTCACCGTCATCGGCACCATTCTGCCTTCGGTACAGTTTGCCGGCCTGCTCAATCCAGTCTCGTCCCTGGAAGGGCTGGGCGCGCTGATTGGCCATATCTATCCAACCTCTCACTTTCTGACCATCAGTCGCGGCGTATTTAGCAAGGCGCTCGATTTAAGCAGCCTGGGCGCCTCGTTCTGGCCGTTGGCTATGGCCGTACCTGTGATTCTCGGGCTCGCCATCATGTTGCTGAAAAAGCAGGAGCGTTGAAATGAGCCATCGCGGACATATCTTTCGTCTCGGCATCAAAGAGCTGTGGAGTTTGCGGCGTGATCCCATCATGCTGGTACTCATCGTATATACCTTCACCGTCGCCATCTATGTCGCCGCCACGGCTTTGCCCGAAAGCCTGCATAAAGCCGCGCTGGCGATCGTGGACGAAGATGGCTCACCCTTGTCGGCGCGCATTGCGGCCAGCTTTTATCCGCCCCAATTCATGCCCCCGACTATGCTTCAGCTCAGCCAAATTGATGCCGGCATGGACGCTGGGCGCTATACTTTTGTGCTGGACATACCGCCGGATTTTCAACGCAATGTCCTGGCTGGCAGCAGCCCCGCCATTCAGCTCAATGTGGATGCCACACGCATGAGCCAGGCCTTCACAGGCAGCACATACATTCAGCAAATCGTCAGCGCTGAAGTCGGTGAATTTGTGCAACGCTATCGCGGCGAGGCCAAGTTACCTGTCGAGCTGGCATTACGTATGCGTTTCAATCCCAACCTCACACAAGCCTGGTTTGGTGCGTTGATGGAGCTTATCAACAACGTCACCATGCTTTCCATCATCCTCACTGGCGCGGCCCTGATTCGTGAGCGCGAACACGGGACCATCGAACACTTGCTGGTGATGCCGGTTACGCCCACTGAAATCATGCTCGCCAAAGTGTGGGCGATGGGCTTGGTTGTATTGCTTGCCACAGCGGTATCGCTAGCGACCGTTGTGCAAGGCGCATTGCGCGTTCCGATTGAGGGGTCAATTACCTTGTTTTTGTTGGTCGCCGGACTGCATCTTTTCGCCACCACCTCAATGGGTATCTTCATGGCTACCCTGGCTCGCACAATGCCGCAATTCGGCATGCTGCTGATGTTGATATTACTTCCATTGGAGCTACTGTCTGGCGGTTCGACCCCTCGCGAAAGCATGCCTGAACTGGTGCAGAACATCATGCTGGCGGCACCGACGACGCATTTTGTGGCAGCGGCCCAGGCCATCCTATATCGGGGCGCCGGCCTTGCCGTAGTCTGGCCGCAATTGCTGGCTTTAAGCGCCATTGGCACCATCTTCTTCAGCATCGCACTCAGCCGTTTCCGTAAGACCCTAAGTCAATTGGTTTGAAGCCAAGGCGTATAAATTTTTACGCTAGAATCGGGTAAGTATTTATTCATCCGTGAGTGCCCAGCTTTGCCATTCTCTGATTTGTCGCTTCCCTCCGCTACGCCGTTTGACCTCAATCAGCTCGCCTTTGCTGCTGGCCTAAGGCTCTGTGTACTCGCCCCACACCCTGATGATTTTGATGCCATCTCGTTATCTCTGCGTTTCTTTCATAGGCAAGGCGCAGAAATTTATCTGGCCGTGTTGACCGACGGCGCCAGTGGCGTGGAAGATGGCTACAAAGATGCCACCGACAATGCAGCCAAAGCACGCCTGCGCGAAGCCGAACAGAAGGCCAGCTGTAAACTCTTCGGCCTTCCATCAGAGCGCGTCTCGTTTTTGCGCCTGCCTGCAGATGAAAAAGGCAACCCGCGTCTGGACGAAGCCAACCACACCACCATACGCAGCTATCTGCTCAAGCATCAACCACAGCTGGTGTGGCTGCCGCACGGTAACGATAGTAATGTGACGCACCAACGCACTTATGCTTTATTCCGCGCCGTGGCCTTGCAAGAAAAAATGCAGCTATGGGCGGTCTTGAACCAGGACGCCAAGACGATCGCGATGCGTCACGACCTGTACATGCCCTTTGATGCAAGGGATGCCGAGTGGAAGGCAAGCCTGTTACGTCTGCATGACTCGCAGCAGCAACGCAATCTGAATACGCGTGGTCATGGTTTTGATGAGCGTGTGCTGGCAGTCAATCAAAACAGCGCCACTGCTTTGGGACTGCCTGCGACTTATGCCGAGGTCTTTGAGCTGGAGCGCTATGAGTGAGCGCCCGATAAAAAAGGGAGCCAGGCTCCCTTTTTTATTACTTGGCGGCGGGTGGTGCTGGTGGCGGACCACCCTTGTCACCGCGATGGTGAGGATGGTTTTTCTTCCACTCCTCACACTTCTGCGGATCGGCCTTGCAACGCTCTTCCATCTTCGCGCGGCGCTCTTCACGCTTCTGCTTGCAGGCGGCAGGATCCTTCTGGCACTCGGCCTTGCGTTCCTCGAAGCGCTTCTTCATCTCTTCGCACTTCTGCGGGTCAGCCTTGCAGCGCTCTTCCATGCGTTCGCGCATCTTGGGTGGCGGCCCCTTGGCGTCATCCTGCTGGGCAAAGGCAGCACTGGCAGTCAATGCCAGGCTAGCCAATAAGCCGCTCAATGCCAGACCACGGCGAATCGTTTGTGTATTGAATTGCATTTTTCTCTCCTCGGTGTCAAAGCGACACTTGCAGAGTAAGCCGCGCCTATACGTAAAACTATTGCAAAGCAGGAAAGAAATGTAATCGCAGGTTACAAAGCATCAGCCATGAGCGGCCAAGGCCTTCACTACCGCCTCAGCGAGCCGCAAGGGGCGTTCACCCAAGCCATACAGGCTGGCGCCTTCAGTACGTGGATCCAGTTCGATGACCTTGCTACCCGCATTTACCTGAACGCCGGAATGGCAAATGCCGCGGATAAAGCCACTGATAGGCGCGTGTATGGATTCGCTACCCACGAGAGCCACTATCTCTCCGGCCTCAACCCAGGCACCAATCTCGACCAGCGCACTAACCTCCCCGGCCACGGCGGCATAGACACAGCGCTCACGCCCCAGCCCCATGATTTCGCGCGGCTCACCCGCCAAAGGCAAGGCCGCCCCCTCCTCAACAACCTGTCCCAGATGATCGCCCCAGGCGGTTTCAATCACGATGTCGGTATGCTGCCCGACCACAAAGTTGGGCCCCAAGCCTATGGTCAGGGGCGCCCAACCTATTTGCGGCTCCGGCACACTCCTCTTCAACATGCGTGCATCAACCAGCACGTCGGGCTTCAGGGTTTGCAATAGCTCTTCAAGCGGATTGACCAACAGAGGAATTGCCCGGCCGCAATCAAGCATGCGATAGATGTCTTCCGTCGTGGCGGCTTGCTTGGCCCAAACGCCTTGCAAGTCTGCCTTGCCATCAAAGACCGCATCGGTAAACGCCATGCCACGCCGGATGTAAGCCGGCTTGACCTGTTCATGGATCAGCACTTGATAATCCAGGCCGAACAATTGGTAGGCAATGGCAGAAGCCACATCACCACTGCCACGTATCAACACTCTCACACCGGCTCCTTGCCTTAATCTCTGGGATATTATGGCTCCCGGACTTGTCGCCAATACTAACTCCATATAAGACCGCACAAACGCCCATGCCCCACTCACCCGCTATCCCCTCTTCGAATACCGAAGTGCCCGCCCCTGTTTCATTTAAGGAGGCTTTCTGGTTTTGGCTCAAGCTCGGCTTCGTCAGCTTTGGCGGCCCGGCCGGGCAGATTGCCATCATGCACACCGAGCTGGTTGAGCGTCGTCGCTGGATCTCGGAGCGACGCTTTCTGCATGCACTCAACTACTGCATGGTCCTGCCTGGTCCCGAAGCACAGCAGCTGGCGACCTATATCGGCTGGCTGATGCA
>DATJIB010000254.1:0-7535 GCA_035493575.1 Rhodocyclaceae bacterium
AATCGCTTCGGGCAACAACCAGCGGCGCATGCAATTCACTTAACGAAAATAATAATAAGCAGGCCGACCAGCATTGAGGTCAGGCCCATGAAACGTAGCTGACCATCGGCCAACTCGGTAATTCTGCGGAAGGTCTCGCGCCACACACGCGGCGCGAGAAAGGGCAATACACCTTCAAGCACCAGCATCAAGCCCAGTGCCATCAACAAGGTCGTGAACATGAATTACTTTCCGGCTTTCCCCGAGCTTTTCAAATACTTGAAGAAGTCCGAGTTTGGCTCGACCACAAGGATGTCACTCTTGTTCTTGAAGCTGGCGCGATACGCCTCAAGGCTGCGGTAGAAGGCATAGAACTCAGCATTCTGGCCGAAGGCCTGACCATAGATGGCGGAGGCCTTGGCATCGCCCTCGCCCTTTATCTTCTGGGCATCACGATAAGCCTCGGCAATCACGATTTCACGCTGACGATCAGCATTGGCCTTGATCTGTTCAGCTTCAGCCGCACCTTGCGAACGCAGCTCATTGGCAACACGTTTCCGCTCTGTGTCCATACGGCCGTAGACCGAGTCAGATACTGCGGCAGGAAACTCGATGCGCTTGATACGCACATCGACAATCTGGATACCCATATTGCGCACATCGACATCGGTCTTGCGCAACACTTCAGCCATGATTTTTTCACGCTCGCCGGACACCACGTCATGCACGCTGCGCTTACCGAACTCTTCGCGCAAACTGGAGTTGATGATCGGCGCCAGGCGCGTTGCAGCGATACCTTCATCACCGCCACTCAAGCTCACATAGAACTTGCGCACATCGTAGATGCGCCATTTGACATAGGAATCCACCAGCACCGGCTTCTTCTCGGCGGTGATGAAACGCTCCGGCTCGGGGCTATCCAGAGTCAGAATGCGCTTGTCATAGAAACGTACGTTCTGCAGTAGCGGCCACTTCATGGCCAGGCCAGGTTCCGAATACACGGCCTTGATTTCACCTAACTGGAAAATCAGGGCGTATTGACGCTGGTCGACAGTGAATACGGTAGCCGATACAAAAACAATCAGACCAAACAAAACTGCCAGAATAAATGAGGCATTGCGTTGCATTTAGCGATCCCCCCGCTCACGGCTACGCGAGCTGTCGCGACGACGCGCATCGCTACTGCTGCTGTAACTACCAGTATCCACGGGAGGTACCTTTTCCAACTGCGGTGGAACAACGGAATCAAAAGTCGATGTGCTTGGAACCGCCCCGCGCGGCACCACGGCATCATTTGCGGCGGCCGGCGGTGCAATCGCTGCCGAAGCGGCCAGCAATTTATCCAGCGGCAAATACAACAGATTGCCTTGCCCCTTGGCATCAACCATGACCTTGCTGGTATTCGAATAAATCTGCTGCATGGTTTCGAGATACATACGGGTACGTGTCACTTCCGGTGCTTTGCTGTACTCAGCCACAATCTGCTTGAAACGGCTGGCATCACCTTCTGCTGTGGCGATCACGCGTTGCTTGTAACCGGCAGCCTCTTCCAGCAGACGGGAAGCAGCACCCTTGGCGCGTGGAATCACGTCATTGGCATAAGCCTCGCCTTCGTTCTTGGAGCGCAGCTTGTCTTGTCCGGCTTTCACTGCATCTTCAAACGCGGCCTGCACCTGTTCCGGTGGTTGGGCACTTTGCATGGTGACGCTGCTGACCAGCACACCGGTCTTGTAGCGATCCAGGATTTCCTGCATCAATTTCTGCGTATTGGTGGCAATCTGGTCACGACCTTCGTAAAGAACAAAATCCATCTTGCTCTTGCCAACAACTTCACGAATCGAGGTTTCAGCAGCCTGCATGACAGCTTCGTCGGTATTGCGATTGTTGAACAGATAGAGTTGCGGATCCTTGAGCAGGTACTGCACGGCGAACTGGATATTGACGATGTTTTCATCGTCGGTCAGCATCAGTGCCTCTTGCAATACCTTGTTCTTCTCGGTGCCGCGATAGCCGATTTCGAGACGGCGGACGCCGGAGAGATTAACGACTTCATTGCTCTCGATCGGGAATGGCATGCGCCAACGCAGGCCAGGACTGGTGGTTTCGCTGTAGCGACCGAAGCGCAAGACCACACCGCGTTCGCTGGCATCGACGATATAGAAACCGCTGGCCGCCCAGACGATGAAAATCAGGCACAGGATAACGCCAACCCCGCCGCCAAATTGACGCGGCGTAAAACTCGGGCGTTTGTCACCAAAGCCCCCGCCGCCAGGTTTTTTCGACTTAGCGCCGAACAGACCGGAGAGGCGCTGGTTCAAGTCGCGCCACAAATCCTCAAGATCAGGGGGACCCTGATTGTCGGAAGGCTTGCGCTTGTCGCCTTTGTTGTCACCTGGCTCAGGGTTATTTCCCCAGCCATGATTATTCATCGACAAAATAATTCCAGTAATCACGATATCGGCTTTGGTTATCAGACCGGCGGTCTGCGAAGGTCATTCGACAATAGCTTGTGTGTCGGGTTCAGTTCTGGAACAGGCAACTTCGGCCAGTGCAGCGCGCAATAGAGCAAGCCCTTCACCCGTGCGTGCACTAACTCGAACGCGCGAAATTTTACCATACTCGTCATGCTCAACCCCGGCGCTGGCCGCAGTTGCGTCAATCTTGTTCCACACCACAATCTGCGGGACGTTAGCGGCGCCAATTTCGCTTAAAACACCGTTTACGGCATCGATTTGCTGTGCCCGGTCGGCACTGGCCGAATCGACCACATGTAGCAAGACATCCGCATTGGCGGTTTCTTCCAGGGTAGCGTGGAAAGCGGCAACCAGTGAGTGCGGCAGGTCGCGGATAAAGCCCACCGTATCCGAGATCACGATCTGACCGCCCGCCTCAGGAATATACAAGCGGCGCGAAGTCGTATCCAGCGTGGCAAACAGCTGGTCGGCAGCATAGCTGCCTGCCTTGGTCAAAGCATTGAAGAGCGTGGACTTGCCTGCGTTGGTGTAGCCGACCAGGGAAACAGCGAGAACTTGGTTTCGATCTCGCGAACGACGGCGCACAGCACGCTGCTTTTCCAGGGTTTTCAGTTTGTCCTTGAGGAAGGCGACGCGCTTGCCTAGCAAGCGGCGGTCGGTTTCCAATTGCTTTTCACCTGGACCGCGCAGCCCGATACCGCCCTTTTGCCGTTCCAAGTGAGTCCAGCCGCGCACTAGGCGTGTAGCCAAGTGTTCCAGCTGGGCCAGCTCGACCTGCAATTTACCCTCATGGCTACGCGCACGCAGGGCAAAAATATCCAGGATCAAGGCATTACGGTCAATAACGCGGCAACCCAGCTCGCGCTCGAGGTTACGTTGCTGGGCGGCTGATAATTCGTGATTGAAGATGACAATGTCGGCCTCGGCCGCCAGCATAGCCTCTTTGATTTCAGCGACCTTACCTTTGCCGGCATAGGTCGCTGCATCAGGAGCTTTACGCGGACCGCGGATTTCAACTTTGGGTGTTGCGCCAGCACTACCAACCAGCAGGCGAAACTCTTCCAGGCGCTCGACGTAATCGCCTTCGCCAAAATCCAGTTGAACCAAGACGGCCTGTTCGCCGCTTGCGGGACGTTCAAACATCAGGAACAAGCGGGGAGAAAAAACACCCGCTTAAAGTACATGCAAATCAGCTCTCAGCACTACCTGCATCGGTCGCAAAGTTGACTGGGCGTGCAGGCACAACGGTCGAAATCGCGTGCTTGTACACCATTTGCGTAACGACGTTTTTGAGCAGAACCACGTATTGATCGAAGGATTCGATCTGGCCCTGTAACTTGATGCCATTTACGAGGTAAATGGAGACCGGAACATGTTCCCGGCGCAAGGTGTTCAAAAACGGGTCTTGTAGCATTTGCCCTTTGTTACTCATTGGTCTGCCTCTTGTTGTTGGTGTTGTCTTGTTCGAGCTTTTTTAGCTGAACGCCGCTAGACCACTGTACTTTAATCCATTTTTTCCAGCCATGCCACCGTCAAATGAGACTATTTCTCAGAAAACGGGTTCTTGCTGGTCTTATATTGAATTCTCAGTGGTGTGCCTTTGAGTTTGAAGGCATCCATGAAACTTCGTTCCAAAAATCGCGTGTAGGAATCGGGAATGTTGTCCAGGGCGTTGCCGTGAATCACGATAATCGGCGGATTGCTGCCGCCCTGGTGGGCGTAGCGCATCTTGGGCATGAATAAGCCATGCCGTGGTGGTTTTTGCTTTTCGAGGGCATTCTGCAATGCACGCGTAAGCTTAGGAGTCGGCATTTTCAGCATGGCGGCGGCATAAGCCTTGTCTGCCGACGTCAGCACGGCGCCAATACCATCGCCATTCAGCGCCGAGATGTGATGGACGCGGGCAAAGCCAAGGAAATTCAACTTACGGTCGATGGCCTGCTTGACCAACTCACGCTGATAGCCGTCGATAGCATCCCATTTGTTAACCGCAATCACCAGCGCACGGCCCGCTTCAATCACAAAACCTGCGATGTGGGCATCCTGATCGGAAATATCCTGGCTAGCATCCAGCATCAGCACCACTACGTTGCAAGACTCAACTGCTTGCAATGTCTTGATGACGGAGAACTTTTCGACGGCTTCGAACACCTTGCCACGGCGGCGCAGGCCGGCCGTATCGACCAGAGTATACGCCCGTCCATTACGCTCAAACGGTATGTCAATTGCATCCCGCGTGGTACCTGGCATGTCAAAAGCAATCACCCGCTCTTCACCCAACCAGGCGTTGATCAGCGTGCTCTTGCCAACGTTTGGACGACCCACAATCGCCACGCGCGGGCCTTGGGTTTCGTCAGTAAACTCTTCCTCGACCGGGAAAGGCGCCAGCGCGTGTTCCATCATTTCACGCACACCATCACCGTGCGCGGATGAAATAACCAGCGGCTCGCCCAGGCCAAGTTCGTGAAACTCTGCCGCAACGATGGCGCGATTCATACCTTCGGCCTTGTTCACAATCAGCAGCATGGGGCGATTGCGTTTACGCAGTCGATCCGCAATGGCAATGTCTTGCGGAGTCAGACCAGCACGCCCGTCAACGATGAACAGCAGCATGTCGCATTCGGCAATCGCGGCTTCCGCCTGGCGTGCCATCTCCTGCATGATGCCTTCCGCCGCGCGCGGCTCGAAACCGCCGGTATCGACAACCAGATAGGAACGATCGCCAACCTGGCCATGGCCATAATGACGATCACGGGTCAGGCCAGGCAAATCGGCGACGAGCGCATCACGCGTCTTGGTCAGACGATTAAAGAGTGTCGACTTGCCGACATTGGGGCGGCCAACCAGGGCCAGCGTGGGTTTCATGATGGGAGTACGGATTAAAGATGCGACAAAAACTGCTTCCCCGATCACTCAGGGGGCTACAAGGGGCAAGCCCCTTGTTCATTATTTCATTATTCGAGGGTCAAGGAATAAACCCCGCCATTACGAGTCTGTACGACAAAGCCACGCTCGGTCGCCTGCGGTTCGGCGGAAATTGCGCTGCCATCGGTACTCATACGCGCCGCAAAGGCGCCGTCATCACGACGCAGGACATGCACATAGCCTAGCGCATCGCCCACAGCAATGTGGTTCCCCAAAGCAATTGGACGTGACAGGCCACGATTGGCCAGTGCCGTCTGCTTCCACAAGCTCGCGCCCGTAAAGCGGTCAAAAGCCTGGATCGTGCCCTTGTCGTCACTCACGTAAACAGCCTTGCTATCGATGTCGATGCCGGCACTGCTAGACACTTCGCGCGACCACAAATTACTACCGGCACTCATGTCGATACAAGAGACTCGGCCCTGGAACGCTGCGGCACACGCTTGGCGGCCATCCATGACCGGTGAGCTGGTAATGTCGGCGACACGCTCCAGCTCAGTTGACCCCTTAGGCAGGGCGACTGTAACTTCCCACAATGCAGCACCATTGCTGGTAGCAATCGCTACCAGCTTGCCACCAGGGAAGCCAGCCAAAATACCAGGTCCAGCCAACAGCACGCCAACATTGCTGCGCAAGCTCAAAGCTGGCGTCGAACGTTGATAAACCCATTTACGCTTACCATCCGCCTGAGCAAAGGCAAACACTCGTGAATCGCCACTGCGAATCAGCACGAGGCCTTCACCGACGGCTGGGGCAGCCAGAATCTCGGAAGAAGCACGGGCTTGCCAACGCGGCTTGCCATCAGCACTATCAAAGGCCAGCACTTCGCCCTTGGCGGTACCCACAGCGACCACAAACTTGTCGGCACCCACACCACCTGACACGGTTTGTCCAACATTGATGCGCCAGACCTCTTTGCCATTGTCATAACGCGTCAGAGTACCGCTCTTGCTCACGGCGTACACGCTATCACCGACAATTGCCGGTGTCAGCGTGAACTCTCCGCTGCTACCGATATTGCTCTGCCACTGTGTACGGATCACTACTGATGGCTGAAAAGCCACCAACTCAGCCGGCTTGAGCTTGGGGTTAGGGGCACTGCTAAAAGGATTGAGTTTATTTGCCACGTCGCCCATAGACGAACAAGCACTGAGCAGCACAGTCAGTGCCAAGAGCAGACATGACGGTGCCAGGCACTTCATCAGACCTTGCCCCCAAGCGAATCAAGCTTGAGCTGCATTAGCTCACGGTGCATGGCTTCGCGCTGTGCATTCGGCGAATCTGGGCTGCCATCGGCCGACTTGCCGCCATCCAGCTTGGCCAATGCGGCCTGGTAAGCGGTACGCGCATCCTCTTTCTTGCCCTGAGCAGCATACACATCTCCCTTGAGCTCAGCAAAGCGCACCGAGAAACTAGGCTCGGAATCAGCCGCCAATTGCTTTAAGGCATCGTCATAGGCTTTGTCATCGAGTAGCAGTGCGGCTAGGCGCAAGCGGGCCAAATCACGCAAAGCTGGATCATTAACCTTGTCAGCCACCCACGCCAGTTGGGCCTTGGCGTTTTTGGCGTCACCACTATCCAGCTGCACACGTGCAGCCAACAAAGCGCCCATGCCAGCGTAGCTTGTGCTCGAGTATTTATCTGCCAGCTCCACCGCAGAATCACGTACAGCTTTAACGTCATGCTTCTCAGCTGCCGTTTGCAGGCGGCCATATAGCGTGGCGGCTTCAGCACTTTGCTTGCTTTGCCACCATTTCCAGCCGGCGACAGCGGACACTGCTAAGGCAAACACCAGAACAATATTGATTACCGTATTGCCGTGCTGCTTCCACCAGGCCTTGATTTCATCAAGCTGTTCCTGCTCTTCGTGGTCATACACTGCCATCATCGTCATCCGTTGAGTAAATCAGATTATTCACGGCCTCGGCCAGATCAGCCAAAGCCACTCGTTGTTGTTCCACTGCATCGCGCAACGGCTTTAATGTCACTTCACCCGCACTCGCTTCATCATCACCAATGATGACGGCCAGTGCCGCACCACTACCATCGGCACGTTTCATCTGCGATTTAAAACTGCCACCACCGCAGTGATGGAGGACATCAAGACCACTATCACGCAAGGTTTCAGCGACGCGGAAAGCGAAACGCTCCGCCGCCTCG
>DATJIB010000255.1:0-4401 GCA_035493575.1 Rhodocyclaceae bacterium
GCAGTGCGCCTGCCTTTGGGCCCACTGAAGATGATTGGCGACACCGCTGTGCAGATCGCTCTGCACACCGATGTGGTTGCTACCATCACCGTGACCGTGGTTGGCGAAGCCTAATTAGCTTCCCGCTGCCTAAAAAAGAGCCGCCTTGTGCGGCTCTTTTTTTTCGCCCAATTGGGCTCGCGGCATTCTTGCTCCGCGCCTCAGTGTCTATTCCCCCTTTTTCATTAGGGTCAGGCGTGGCATGATGCGCACTGTTTTTCTGCTTTGAGTTGATTAATGCCCAAGAAAAAAACTGCTCCAACAGCTGGACGTTCCGGCCCACGTTTGCGTGTTCTCTTCAGCGAGATCACGGCGATGGGGCCTGGTCGTGCCGAGTTGATGGAGCGCATCGCCACAACCGGATCAATCTCTGCGGCAGCACGTGAGATGGGCATGTCGTATCGGCGTGCATGGCTGCTGGTGGAAGCAACCAATGCGGCATTTGTGGAGCCGCTCGTAGCGGCCAGCACCGGCGGTAGCGGCGGCGGTGGCGCGCAGCTGACCGAGTTTGGTCTGGGCGTATTGGAGCGTTATCGCGAGATGGAAAAGAAAGCGGCCGAAGCCTTGGCCAGTGATTTTGCCGTGTTCAAGAAGCTGATGGTGCCACCGGCCAAATAAAGAAAGCGCTTTACTCCAGGGGTGCAACGCCCTTGATCTGGGCATAGATGGATTGCCCAATACTGAGGTTTAATGCCTTGGCCGAGCGTATGGTGATACGCGAGAACAATGTCGTTTCCCCAACCTTGAGTTTTACCAGCATGCGGCCCGGATCATTGGCTTCCAGGCTCTCTATCTGCGCAGGAATGGTATTCAGGATACTGGTGTCAGTTGTTGGCTGCAGCGCCAGACTGATGTCGCGTGCCAATACACGCAAGCGAATCGCCGCGCCGACAGGCTTCTCGATCTTGCGTACCCACAATAGCTGCGTACCAAGATCGATCTGAGTCAGGTGATCGGTGTCGTCGTGCGCATGCACACGGCCGAGCAGTAGCGTGAATGCAGACTCCTCATCCTTTTGCGACATTTCCAGATGCGGAAAGATATCGGTCGCTGCGCCAGTTTTGCCTATCTTGCCATCATGCAATAGAACGATATGGTCGGCCAAACGTGCGACTTCAGCCGGTGCATGGCTGACATACACAATCGGTATATCCAGTTGCTGATGCAGGGTTTCCAGATAGGGCAGCAATTCGGCTTTACGGGCTGCATCAAGTGCAGCCAGGGGTTCATCCAGCAACAAAAGTTCTGGCGCTGAATACAGGGCCCGTGCAATCGCAACGCGTTGCTTTTCACCGCCGGACAATGTGTCGGTATGCCGCTTGAGCAAATGGCCTATGCCCAAGAGCTCGATCAGGCCATCGATACCGCTGGCGGTACGCTGGCTACGCCGTGCGCCGTAGGCCAGATTCTTTTCCACGTTCAGATGCGGAAACAGCGCCGCGTCCTGAAACACCATGCCGACCGGACGTTGATGCGGCGGTACAAAAATATTCAGTCTGTCGTCTTGCCAGATTTTGTCATTGACGATCAGGCGACCATGGTCTGGACGCGTGAGGCCCGCCAGGCAACGCAGCAAGGTGCTTTTGCCGGACCCGGACGGGCCGAACAAGGCAGTGACGCCATGGGCAGGAAATTCGAGCTGCGTTTGCAGTTCGAAGTCGGGGTGCTTGATGGCGAAGTCTGCGCGAATCATGTGCCTTAACCTCGCTTCTTGCGCGTTGGGTTAAAGGTGTACAGCAGATACAGCACCACGAAGGAGAAGATCAACATCAGCGCCGCCAGATGATGCGCGGGGCCGTATTCAAGCGCTTCGACGTAATCGTAAATTTGCACCGAGACGACGCGGGTCTTGTCCGGAATATTGCCGCCTATCATCAGCACCACGCCGAACTCACCGACGGTATGCGCAAAACCCAATACCGCGGCGGTCAGAAAACCCGGCTTGGCGAGGGGTACAGCGATGCTGAAGAAACGATCGAGCGGGCTGGCGCGTAATGTGGCTGCAGCCTCGAACATGCGCTCATCAATTGCTTCGAACGCATTCTGCAAAGGCTGGATCACGAAGGGCATCGAATACAGGCAGGAGGCGATGACCAGCCCGGCGAACGTGAATGGAAATTTGGGCAGGCCGATCGTCTGATTAAGCCAACCGAGCGGGCCATTCGGACCCATGGCAACCAATAGATAGAAACCAATCACGCTGGGTGGTAGCACCAGTGGCAAGGCCACCAGCGAAACCATCAAGGGTTTGATGCGCGAGTCGCTGCGTGCCAGCCACCAGGCGATGGGTGTGCCGAACAGAATCAGAAGAAAAGTGGTCAGGCTGGCGAGTTCGAGTGTGAGTCGAATAGCGGCCCAATCGGCGCTGGAAAATTGCATGGCGCTATTGTAGCTGTGGAGCTTGTGCGTGGTTCAAATGATGAAGGCCGAAGCACAGGCTTAGGCCTTCAATCAAGGCGAAAAACTAATTACAGGCTGTAGCCGTAGTTCAGGATCACATCCTTGGCTGCCTGCGACTTGAGGTAGCTCAGGAAGGCGGCCGCGGTCTTGTTGTCCTTGCCCTTGTTCAGCAGCGCCGCATCCTGGCGAATTGGCGAGTACAGCTTTTCAGGCACAAGCCAGGCCGAGCCTTCGATCTTGCCGTCCTTCAATACTTGCGAGTAAGCGACAAAGCCGAGTTCAGCATTGCCTGTGGCAACGAACTGATGGGTCTGGGCAATGTTTTCACCCGTGACGAATTTAGGTGAGAGCTTGTCGTAAAGGTTCAGCGCCTTCAAGGTTTCGACAGCAGCCTGGCCGTACGGCGCGAGCTTAGGGTTGGCCACCGATAGATGTTCGAAGTTGCCCTTGCTCAGCACTTCACCCTTGCTATCCACAACGCCTGGCTTGGCGCTCCACAGCACCAGCTTGCCGATGGCATAGGTGAAGCGGCTGCCCGCAACCGCCTGGTTTTCCTTTTCCAGCTTGGCCGGTGTTTCATCATCAGCGGCGAGCAGGATATCGAACGGGGCACCGTTCACGATCTGCGAATAGAACTTGCCGGTAGCGCCAGTCACGATGATGGCTTTATGCCCGGTCTGCTTTTCAAAGTCAGCCGCGATTTTTTGCACTGGCGCAGCGAAGTTGGCGGCAACGGCCACTTGGGTTTCGTCGGCAGAAGCGAGGCTAATGTGAAGGCTGAGTAAGGCAAGTGCTGAAATCAGGATGGAACGATGTTTCATGGGAACCTCGGTTTAGTTATCGCTATGTCTGTTTGGGAATAGCGGTTACTATAAACAGAATTAACGCTTCGTGCAATTCAAAATGGCAAGCATCCAGTCTTGGATAAAAAATTCAGGGCATGGCTTGTCGATTTTCTGTTCGCGCAGTAGTCTTTCAGACTGAAATCACCAACACGCATTCATATGTTCATCCGCCAACTTAAATATCTGGTCACGCTCGCCGAGGTTCGCCACTTTGCGCGGGCTGCCGAGGTTTGCCATGTTTCGCAACCGGCCTTGTCTACGGCCATCCGTAACCTGGAAAAAGAGCTCGATCTGACTTTGGTGCGGCGCGGGCGGCGCTTTGAAGGTTTGACGGAAGAGGGCGAGAAGGTGGTTGGCTGGGCGCAGCATTTACTGGCGAGTTATGACGCCATGCGTCAAGAAGCCATGAGTGCGCACAGCAATCTATCGGGCTCATTGAGTATTGGCGCCATTCCCACCACCATGTCTGCGGCACCCTTGTTGATTGCGCCGTGCCAGGAAGCGTATGAAGGCATCAACTTCACGGTGCACTCAATGCCGGCACAGGAAATTCTGCGGCGTCTTGATAGCTGCGAGTTGGACTTGGGCATTACTTATCTTGAAGACATGGCTTTGTCAGGTTTCTCAGTGCACCCTTTGTATGTCGAGCGTTATGTGCTGCTGACGCGTGATGAACGTGTGTTGGAAAATCGCACCAGTCTGGATTGGACCGATGCAGCAAAGTTGCCGTTGTGTTTGCTGACCGAGAATATGCAGAGTCGTCGTCTGATTGATGCGGCTTTTCGTACAGCGGGCGTAACGCCCAAGGTTAAGGTTGAAACTGATTCTATCTTTGGTCTGTATGCGCAAGTACGTTGCAGCGACCTTTGCGCGATTTTGCCGCACAGTGCTTTGAGCCTGATTGAGTTGCGTCAGGAGCTTTCGGTAGTGCCGCTTACACCGCCACTGTCACGCCAGATTGGCTTGGTCGTGCGTAAGCAAAATCACTATCCGCCGATGACGGCGGCGATGATAGAACTCACCCGCGGCATCGATTTGCAAAGCCGTTTCGATCGACTCATCGACGCGCCCTGACTTTTTGGAACTAGTCCAAGACCCGTGGGAAATAGACACCTGC
>DATJIB010000256.1:0-7495 GCA_035493575.1 Rhodocyclaceae bacterium
CGCTTCACCAGACGATACCGCCCAATCCTAGGTCATTACTAGCCTTGTGACTCAAGGAATATGCCTGCCTTGTAAATGCCGTTTATCCAGCCGGCTTGATCCATATCAATATCGAACCCGACCCGCAGGGCACTATTTGCAGACCGCAGATTAGAGGTTGTTACGCCCAAATCAGGCTTTATGGGGATTCGATCATGAGCGACCAAACATTGAGCACTGCATATCCTTCCGAGACGGACTTCCCGTCTGCTAAACCCATCGCCGAGCAATTGCGATTTGCATTGAACTACGCAATCCTCGCCCCCTCGAGCCATAACAGCCAGCCTTGGCATTTCATGATCCAGGACAACTTTGCCCTCGTCTGCGCGGATCGAACTCGCGCACTGGCGGTGGTAGACCCTTACGATCGGGAATTGACTATCAGCTGTGGCGCTGCGCTCTTGAACCTGCGAGTGGCTTTGAGCTATTTCGGCCTGCCCTACGCAATCACACCATTCCCCTACAGCGCAGAATCCGATGTGCTGGCCCAGATACAGGTCTGCGCAGACGGCTTTATCGATCCTGAGTTGAAAAAGCTGTTTCATGCGATACCAAAACGCAAGACCAATCGGAATAGCTTTGCTCACAGCCCGGTTCCCGCCGAGTTACAAAAGCAGATGGGCGAGGCTGCGGCCGCAGAAGGCGTAACCCTGACTTGTATAGATGCTGAAGACCAACGTAAAGCGATTGCCGGGCTTGTCTCGGAGGCGGATCACAAGCAGTTTGCCGATCCGCAGTTTCGCCGTGAACTTGCTTCATGGATACATTCATCCCGGCGCAATGATGGCCTGCCTGTCTATGCGTATGGAATCAGCTCGATATTGAACAATGCCACGCCTTTGGTTAACGCGGTGGTGAGAACCTTTGATATAGGCAATAACATCGCCGCCTCGCATCTGCAGTTGGCAGAGGGGTCCCCTTTACTTGCCTGCATTTCAACAGCACCAGATAACGCACAAACATGGCTCGCCGTAGGGCAAGCCCTGGAGCGGGTATTGCTCGTAGTTGCCGAAGCCGGCTTCGATGCATCCTATCTTAATCAACCGATCGAGGTGCCCGCGCTCCGATCCCGTTTGCACCTCCTTGCAGGAGGGGAGCCGTCACCACAGATACTGCTGCGCATAGGCAAGGCTGCAACAACGCTTGCTTCTCCGCGTCGCCCTCTTGGCGACGTGCTCTGGTAAACATCCTGCATTAGCGTCAATGACGCAAAACGCGTCAACACTTTGGAAGCAACTATGGAACTCCAATTTCTCGGCGCCACCGGCACCGTTACCGGCTCCAAATATCTGATTAGCGCCGGTGGCAAGAAAATTCTTGTCGATTGCGGCCTATTTCAGGGCTACAAGCAGCTGCGGCTGCGCAATCGCGCTGCATTGCCTATCGCGCCCAAGGACATTGATGCAGTCGTCCTTACCCACGCACATCTTGATCACAGCGGCTATTTGCCGGTACTCGTTCGTGACGGTTTCGCCGGGCCGGTGCTGGCCACAGAAGTAACACGCGACCTGTGCGGAATCCTGCTACCCGATAGTGGTCGTTTGCAGGAAGAGGAAGCCGAGTTCGCCAACCGCCATGGCTTCTCCAAGCACAAACCGGCGCTGCCTCTATACACCGAAGAGGATGCATTCCAGTCGCTCAAGCAATTTACGCCTGTCGCCTTTGGGAAAAAAATCGACCTTGGCGGCGGAATTACCCTGCGTTTATGGCCAGCAGGACATATGCTTGGCGCCGCCACGTTGCGCATCGAATACGCTGGCAACTCCATCACCTTCAGCGGCGATGTTGGCCGCGATAACGACCCAATCCTTTACCCACCCACGCCACTGGAACCAACGGACTGGTTGGTGATTGAATCAACCTATGGCAATCGCCGCCATGACAATAGTGACCCGCTGGCGGTGCTCGAAGATGTCCTCAATCGAACCTTCGCGCGCAAGGGCATCGTCATCATTCCGTCGTTCGCAGTGGGGCGGGCACAAACACTGATGTACATGATCCACGCGTTAAAGCAGGCGGGGCGCATTCCGGCAAAAGTCCCGGTTTACCTTAATAGTCCTATGGCCATCGAGGCTACGCGAATTTACCTTGATCATCATGATTACCATCGACTGAGTACCGCCCAATGCGAGGAAATCTGTGCCTCTGTGCATACGGTGAGTAGCTCGAAAGAATCGATGCGCCTCAACGAACATTTGCACGGCCCCGCCGTCATCATTGCCGGAAGCGGCATGGCAACAGGAGGGCGCGTACTTCATCACATCAAGGCTTTTGCCCATGATGCGCGCAATACCATTCTCTTTGTAGGTTTCCAGGCCGGCGGTACGCGTGGCGCCGACATGGTGGCGGGTGCGGAGTCGGTAAAAATCCACGGGGAATATGTGGCTATCAATGCCGAAGTCGTGAATATAGACAATCTGTCTGGTCACGCCGACTACACTGAAATCATCAGCTGGCTGGGTAAGGCCAAAACGCTGCAACCACGACGGGTTTTCGTAACCCACGGTGAAGCCGCCGCGGCCGATGCAATGCGCCGCCATATCGAAACCGAACTGCATTGGCCCGCAGAAGTACCTGAGCATCTTGCCAAGGTCGCTTTTGAGTAAGCGCCTCTTTAAACGGGAAACGGCGGCATAAAGACACATGCCTATTGTTTGAGCCAGGTCAAGGTTTCGATAGCCGCAGAGTCGTAGTATCAAATTGCTGTCTTTCATCCACCCAGAATATTAGGAGCAAGGAAATGAAGATACTCGTTGCGACCGATGGATCCAAGCCATCATTAAACGCCGTGAAATATGCTGCAAAACTTGCGGCTTCACTCTCTACCAAAGACAGAATCACTCTTATCAACGTCCACGATGACGCCCCGCTTCGACAAACTTCCGACTACATAAGCGACGAGGAGATTGCTGATATCCTGCGGCGTACCAGCGAAAAGCAAACGGCGTCCTCGCTCAAGATTCTGGACAAAACGAACGTCCCTCATGACTGTGCGATGGTTACCGGTAACGCTTCGGCTGAGATCGTCAAATTCGCCAATAAAGGCAAGTTTGATCTCATCGTTCTAGGCGGGAAAGGCCGCAGCAGCTTCACCGATCTGCTGTTGGGGTCTGTGGCTCAACGGGTTTCGGCAACCGCCAAACAGCCGGTTTTGCTCGTAAAGTAGAAGACGCCGATGCGCACCCCAAAAGAGCGGTGCGCATCGACAAAGCCTCAGGTGGAGTAACAATGAACAATGTCCGAATTCAGCAATTACTTGATCAAATCGCGACATTGGAAAACGAATTGCGCGTAGCTGTCCACGAGCAAGAACATCGTATCTACTTTCATATTCGCGGTAAAAAAATCGAGTTTGAAAAGAAGGTGCATGACGCTCATCGAAAAATGCGGACCTCGCTTTTTCAGTGGCTCACTACCAACCGCCCGTTGAACCTGATAACCGGACCTATCATCTACGGTATGGTCGTACCGTTGCTCTTGGTTGATATATGCGTGAGCTTCTATCAGTTCAGCTGTTTCCCGATCTACAAGATCCAGAAAGTGAAGCGTGAAGACTATATCGTGCTGGATAGGCAGAAACTCGCGTATCTAAACTTCATAGAGAAATTTCACTGTACATACTGTGCTTACGGCTCTGGCCTTATCGCTTATGTGTCGGAGATCGTGGCAAGGACCGAGCAGTATTTTTGCCCGATCAAGCACGCGCGAAAAATTCTGGGCACGCACAGCCGATATCAGGGCTTTCTGAACTATGGTGATGCAACTGACTATCAAGCTCGAGCGAATGAACTTAGGTCAGCACTGGAAGCGAAAAATGAATCGTAGCTGCACCGAATGGCTTTGAATGCTCGCGTTGAGCGCTGCTTCAGCCCGTTAATGATTGGCACGTGAGCCTTGTGTCAGCAGACTAGTCCGCTCCACAAGTGGCCGCCCAGGCCCCGCACGTTGAACACACCCCAAACGCCAAAGGCCAACACCAGCAATCCACTGCCAAGTCGAACGTAGCGATCTTGTGTCGCCCCGCGTAAACGCTTGAGCAACATTCCGGCTAGCAAAAGATTGGGCAAGGTACCGAGACCGAAGGCCAGCATCAGCCCTGCCCCACGCACAGCCGAACCCGATAGCAAGGCGGTGACGAGAACGCTATAGACCATGCCACAAGGCAGCCAGCCCCATAACAATCCCAATGGGTAAGCTTGCGCTACGCTTTGCGCCGGTAGAAATCGCTGGGTGAAAGGCTGCAAATACCGCCAGATAAATTGGCCACTGCGTTCCAGCAAGGCAAGACTGCGTGTCATGCCGGTGAGATACAGCCCCAGCATGATCAACATCAGGTTGGCTGCGATATACAAGCCCATTTGAATTGGCAATAGATGATTCAGCAACAGGCCCAAACTACCGACGGTGCCAACCAACGCTCCGGCAATCGTATAACTACTGATGCGGCCAAAATTATAGGCAAGCTGGATTGGCCAGTTGGGACGTGGCCGTATCGGCACAATATGCCCAACGCTCGACGGCTGGATGGATAGTGCACTGACAATACCGCCGCACATGCCTGCACAATGCACGCCGCCTAAAAGCCCGAGCAGGAACACAGCGAAATAGGCGGTCTCTATCATGAAGGTGGCTTAGATAACCCTGGAGTAACGCTTGCGTTCCTGATCCTTGCGCAAGTAACGATCAAACACCATAGCAATGGCGCGAACGAGCAGCCTGCCACGTGGTTCAATGCTGATGTATTGTGGGCTGACTTTGAGCAGCCCCGCTGACTCCATTTCGCGCAGGTTTTCCAGCTCGGTAGCAAAGTACTTCTGGAAGTCGATCATGTAGGCGATTTCTATGCTCTCGATGGACAGCTCGAAGTGGCACATCAGGGCCTGAATGATGGAGCGCCGCAGCAGATCGTCCGCGCTCATCTCTATGCCGCGCATCACTGGCAGCACATTACGGTCGAGCGCGTCGTAATAGTCGTCCAGCGTTTTATAGTTCTGCATATAGCTGGCGCCCACATTGCTGATTGCCGAGACGCCGAAGGAAATCAGATCGGCATCAGCATGAATTGAATAGCCTTGAAAATTCCGGTGCAGCCAGCCCTGGCGTTGGGCTACGGCCAACTCATCCTCAGGCTTGGCAAAATGATCCATGCCAACGTAGACATAACCGGCATCACGCAGAAAACGAATCGCCATCTGCAAGAGCTGAAGCTTGGCATCGGCATCCGGCAGATCGGCTTCGTTGATGCGGCGCTGTGGCTTGGCCAGCGCGGGCAAATGCGCATAGTTATAGAGCGAGATGCGGTCAGGATCCAGCTCCAGTACCTTATGCAGGGTTTCCTTGAAGCTGAAGATGTTTTGCTTGGGCAGACCGTATATCAGATCAACACTGATGGACTGAAAACCATGATGCCGGGCCGCCTGGATGACGTTAAAAGTTTCATCGAAGGACTGCAGTCGATTAACTGCCTCTTGGACATCTACATCGAAATCTTGAATGCCGACGCTCATGCGGTTAAAGCCCAGCTCGGCCAGCAATGCTACGGTCGCCTCGTCCACCTTGCGCGGATCGACTTCTATTGAATACTCGCCTTGCGGCAAGAGATTGAAATGACGGCGAATAGAGGCCATCAACTGGCGCAGCTCATCATTCGATAAGAAGGTGGGGGTCCCGCCACCCAGGTGCAGTTGCACGACATCATGGGTGCCATCAAGCGCTGCCGCCTGCATGGCCATTTCCTTCTCTAAATAGGTGATGTAGCGTGCCGACCGGCTATGGTCTTTGGTGATAATCTTGTTGCAGGCGCAGTAGTAGCAAATGGTGTTGCAAAAGGGGATGTGAACATATAATGACAATGGCTTGCTAATTCCGCCAGTGCCGCCTATGCTGCGGCGGTGTAACCACGCCAGACTCGCCTCTGAGTTGCAAGCCTCAACGAAACGATCCGCCGTTGGGTATGAGGTATAGCGCGGCCCGCTGACGTCGAATTGACGAATCAGCGCCGGGTCAAAAATAGTGTCATCGAAAGCGTTCACCTGGCAGCCCGAGTTAAAATATACAAAAGTTGTGCAGCGTCCATGTCAGTGGCGTAGCGTGACGCAAAACGAGGAGTGGGGCCTTGACTCAGATCAAACCGCAGTTAGAGCAGAAAAATTCCACTGGGCCGAACGGCGCTATCAATCACACCGTCATCCCGATTACACAATCGTTGCGCGTGGCTTGCTCGCAATGCAATCTGCGCGAGCTGTGCCTCCCCCTTGGCCTGAGTGACGATGAACTGACCAAGATTGACGCCATGATAGGTACGCGCCGCAGTATCAAGCGCGGTCAAAGCTTGTACCGATCAGGCGAAGCCTTCAGCTCCATCTATGCAATCCGCACCGGATTTTTCAAGACCGGCGTCATGGTTGAGGATGGCCGTGACCAGGTCACTGGATTTCAAATGGCGGGCGAAATTCTGGGCATGGACGGCATCAGCAATGATGTGCACACCTGTGATGCTGTGGCGCTCGAAGACAGCGAGGTATGCACCATCCCTTTCTCGCAGCTGGAACGTCTATCTACCGAAATTCATTCCTTGCAGCACCACATCCATAAGGTTATGAGCCGTGAAATCGTGCGCGAGCACGGCGTCATGATGCTGCTCGGCTCGATGCGCGCGGAAGAACGCCTGGCCGCCTTTCTGCTTAACTTGTCGCAACGTTTTGCTTCGCGTGGCTATGCTGCCAGCGACTTCAACCTGCGCATGACGCGCGAAGAAATCGGCTCATACCTCGGGCTCAAACTCGAAACCGTCAGCCGTACCTTTTCAAAGTTCCAGGAAGACGGCCTGATCAGCGTGCAACAGAAACATATCCGCATTCTTGATGCGGTCGCGCTCAAGGTGGTGATGGATACTTGCAAGTAAGCTAGCCGCAGGCTTAAAGCTGATTGATCTCGCTGCTGGGTCGAAACAATAGCCAGGTCAAGAAACTTGATGCGGCACACAGCGCCCAAAAACTCAGAAAGCCGACCGAATAGGTGGCAATGACGCTGTAGTGCACGGGTTCCCCAAGAAGATACAACTCTTGCGGATTAATCAGCGAGAAAAAGATACCTTCGCCGATGCCTGCAACGATGAAGGAAGGCCATAGTATCCACATCCACTTATGCATAAACGACTCCTCGTAGTTGTGTGAGTGCTACTGGACTGGCGCAGTTGAATTCACATCGCCTATGCTGACTAGCTCGGCCGGTAACAATGTCTTGCCAAGCAAGCGCCACGTTTTCTGCTTATCCTCGAGTAATACCAGCCAATGCCCGCTTTTCGGCACACGCATCTCGGCACGATATCGATCCCCTTCGCGATGCATGACCACAACTTGATCAAGACCCGCACGTGTCGGGTGTGACACCGTCAGAATCAAAACTTCGGGCAGGTAAAAATTACCTTCCCGATGCTGCAGCTTCATCGTGACCA
>DATJIB010000257.1:0-3328 GCA_035493575.1 Rhodocyclaceae bacterium
CGCCGGCGCAGAAACAGGCTGATCTCGACAAGGCCATTGCCGAAGTGGAAGCCCTGCAGGCCGACCCCAAAGCCACGGATAAATCCATACGCAAGGGCCTCGCCAAGATCAAGAGCAAGTACAAGATGCAATCACTCGAGGTGGTTGTCGATGCGGATACCGAGCTGGAAGAAAAACTGCACGTGGTCGGCAAGATCAATCCGGAAAAAACCGGCTCAACCAAACGTATTCAGAAGGATGGCACCGTCGGCCCGCTGGGCATCACACGCAAGATGTTGAGCTGGACGGCCGACACGCTCAAGACATTCTTTGCCGACAAAATCTGGGATCCGCTCAAGAAGTCGCTGCGCGGCAAATACGAAAAAGCCAATATCGCCATCCGTCACAAGGTGGCGATCAGCGACACCATCAAGAATACCGACGCCGCCATCAACCCCAAGAAACCCGACGAAGCCGGGGCCATGTTGCAAAGCAAAGGACATCCGGTGGAAGGCACGCCCAAGACCAAGCCCAAGATCGTTGCGGCGGCACGAGCCTTCTTGCAGAAGGCCAACAATGACATCACCAATCTCTTCCTTGGCGACGCCAAGATCAATAGCACCGAAGTCAAGGAGCGCTATGACGCAGGCGATGGCGGCGATGTGATGTCCAAGGCCTCAATTGATCAGCGCAGCGACTACGCCGAGACTTGGGGCTTCCAGGATGAGGAGTTCCTCGTCACCGTGCAACGCAAATCGAAACGCTTGGGCACCGAGAAAAAGAGCGAGGGCAAGGCTGATCGGGCAGCTGCCTCTAAATAGAAAGAGGCCGGACAGTGCCGGCCTCATACACACATTAATGCCCGTTCAAATGTCCCGGCCCGCAGTCAAAACCGGGCAATAAGGCAAAACGGAAATAATTACCGAGGCCCACCGCTTCATAAGCAGCCTCCAGCGCAGTCGGGCCAGTATAGGTATGACCCGCAGCATCGCGCACATACAGATCATTACCAAGCGGCCCTTTAAGCCCATACTCAGCCACATTGGCGCCAGCTTTTGTAATATCGATGGTATTGAGGCGCCCTGCCTTGTCCTTGGTTTTCAACTCTTCCAGTTCATGCCCACTGACCAGGCTTTTCCCGTCGTACAGGACAGTCAGCGGCCATTGTGGTTTACCCGCATCGTTCAGGTGACTCGTCGTCATATTTTTCTCCTTCAGCTTATGGGTGGGTGAAATCAGATTCTGCTACCTACATGGATCGCGGACATGATCCAAATCAAGTAAATAGCAGGAACCCACTACACCATAGGCCCCATTCGCGCAGGCGTCCACCTCGGTGGATTCAACTTACAAAGGGCCCGATTCAAGATCAGCATTGGCACCAGGCCCACAAGGCCGTAAAATTCACCCTTTAGACCGCAACAGCCACCGAAGCCCCAACACAATGAGCGAATCAGTCGTCCACCTTTACGGCATCAAAAATTGCGACACCATGAAGAAAGCCCTGACCTGGGTCAGCGAGCATGGCGTCGAATATCAGTTCCACGACTACAAGAAGGAAGGCGTGGACCGCAACAAGCTGGTTGAGTGGTGCAAGGTGGTCGGCTGGAAGTCCCTGGTCAATACCAAAGGCACGACCTGGAAAAAGCTCACGCCAGAGCAACAAGCCGTTACCGCACAAGGCCAGGCCGTGGCACTGATGATGGAGTACCCAAGCCTGATCCGCCGCCCTGTGGTTGAAGCAAATGGACAATTGTTGATCGGCTTTGATCAAACGCTGTTTGAAGGTTTTGTAAAATGAGCGATACGTTTCAACGCTTCATTTTCGAGAAACTCGATATCCGCGGCGCCTTTGTCCAGCTTGAAACCAGCTGGCAAGCCATGCAGACGGGCCGCGATTATGCGCCGGCAACGCTGGAGCTCTTGGGCCAGACCACGGCGATTACCACGCTGATAGGCTCCCAACTCAAGACTCCTGGTCGTTTGACCTTCCAGATTCAAGGGCAAGGTGCCATCTCCATGCTGGTGGTAGATTGTGATGAACAACTGCGCCTGCGCGGCATGGCCAAGACTGAGCCGAATATTCAGCCAGGACCTGTATCTGAATTGATAGGCGATGGTCGCCTGATGCTGACAGTGCAGACCAACGACAATCCCCACCCTTATCAGAGCTTCGTGCCTTTGCAAGGCGACAGCATTGCCGCCATCTTTGAACACTATCTGGAACAATCCGAGCAGCAGCCGACCAGGCTGTGGCTGTTTGCCGATGGTGAGCGTGCCTGTGGCCTGTTCCTGCAAATGCTGCCGGAGTCCAAACAGAATCACGAGCAGGACGAGGACGGCTGGAACCGCATTCAACAGTTAGCGGCGACGATACGTCCGGACGAGTTTGCGCTGCCGCCTGAAGAGCTGCTGCACCGCTTGTTCGCTGAGGAAGATGTGCGCCTGTTCGAAGCTCATCCGGTGACTTACCACTGCCCACGCAACGAAGAAAAAGTGCGCGGTGCGCTGCAGGCACTAGGCAAGGAAGAAGTTGAATCCATCCTCGAAGAACACGGCGAGATTCGTGTGCATGACGATATTTGCAATCACGAATACATCTTCGGTGAAGAAATAATCGAAGAACTATTCCCGGCCGGCAAGCGTCTGCTGCACTAATTTCAATAGTAATAAATATTTGGAGCGATGAAGCCAAGCTACATCGCTAACCATAGTCACCCCCTTGCTTGGCAAGGGGGCTGGGGGAATCTTAGTTGTCCATTGATATAAGCGAAGAAGCCGGCGTCCGCTATCTGCATTTCGGTTCGGACTGGGTGCAAGGCGCCATGCGCATTGCCCGCCCATGGGCGCTGGAGCTCGACTACACCCGCGAGATGATGGCGGCTTTGCTATTGCGCTCCGATGAGCAATGGCCCAAAAAGGTTTTACAGATCGGCTTGGGCGCGGCATCCGTTACCAAGTTTTTGTATCGGCATCGCCCCGATTGCAAAATCACCGTCGTTGAAATCGACCCAGCAGTCGTACCCATGGCGCAGCAATATTTCAAGCTGCCGGATGATCCAAGCCGTATCCAGATCGAAATTGCCGATGGTGCTGACTATGTGATTTCCAGCAAGGCCAAATACGACTTGATCATGGTCGATGGCTTTGACTCAAATGCCCGCGCCGGGCGGCTTGATAGCCTGCCTTTCTATCTCGACTGCAAAGCACGCTTAAGCAAACGTGGCTTGCTGGTCGTCAATTTGCTCTCGCGCAGCAAGAAGTTCAAAGCCAGCGTGCAACGTCTGGGTGAAGCTTTCGATGGCCGCGCCCTCGCCTTTCCTTCCTGCGACAGCGGCAATGCAATTGC
>DATJIB010000258.1:0-3573 GCA_035493575.1 Rhodocyclaceae bacterium
CGATACGCCAGCGCCTGTCATCAAACAGGAAGTGCAATCCATGCCGGATGAATTGCGACCGCTGGTACATCAACAGCTTGAGGCTGCCGGCAACCAGCGTTTGATCTGGCATGGAGAGGTGTGGCCCGGTCAGCAGATGGAATGGGAAATCGAGCAGGATAAAAACCACCAGTCCAGCAGCCCGGACGAAGCCGCGCCATGGCAAACCACCATGCGCCTGACGACCCCCCGCTTGGGTAATGTAGAAGCCCGTTTGCGCATTTCCGGCAACAGTCTGCAGCTCAACTTGATCACACCGATTGGCGCTACCGCCGCCGATCTGCGCGACGAACTGCCCAGCTTGAGTGATGCACTCTCCGCCGCCGGCATCAATTTGCAAACCGCCCAGGTTCGCCATGAACCCGACTGATTCCGACGCAGTTGATGAGCGCGCGCTAGCCGTTGCCCTGGCCTATGCGCCTGGCGATGCGGCGCCTAAAGTCGTTGCCAGAGGGCGCGGTCTCATCGCCGAAGAAATCATCAACCGCGCCCGTAGTCATGGCGTCTATGTGCATGAGTCGCCGGAGTTGGTGACCTTGCTGTTGCAGGTGGATATCGACGAGCATATTCCACCCCAGCTCTATGTGGCCATTGCGGAACTCTTGGCATGGCTGTATCAGGTTGAAGAGAAAGGCATCATGCCTTCGGGCCTGGAGTAAGACAACGGTGATTGCGCCAAAAAGCGAATACAATCTGCGCCGACCCCATGCTTCGGCAACACGCTATGAGCGATCCAGAAACAGATAAACAGCTTCCGCAAGATGACGCTCCAGAGCCTGTAGGAACAGCGCTTAACGCAGATCAGTCCGACAGCTCTGCAGAAGCGCCGGAGGCGCATAAGGAACTGTTGCGTACTGATGAGTACACCGAGTACCTGCTGCACAGCCCTCTTGAGATTTTGTCAGTGCTACGCCAAGTGGCTGAACATGGCGACCTCGTCACTATCTATTTCAATAGCGGCAAAGACTTTCTGCTGACCAGTCTGATATCGGTCGGTGAAGATGGCATTCGTCTCGATCACGGTAGCAATTCAGAAATGAATCGGCGCGCGCTGGCCGCTGAAAAGCTGTTCTGCATCACCCGTCACGCTAAGGTCAAGCTGCAATTCATTCTGACGGGCGTACGTGAAGACACATTCGATCGGCAGAAGGTTTTTGCAGCAGCCTTGCCCGAAACCTTACTCCGCCTGCAGCGCCGTGAGTTCTTCCGCCTCAACACGCCGATCACGCGCCCCTTGATTTGTCGCGTTCCGCTGCAATACCCTGATGGTCACACGGCAACCGTAGAAATCAATATCGTCGACATCAGTGCCGGCGGCGTGGCGGTCATCGTTCCACCCGACGACATGCCATTTGAAGCCGATATGGAGTTCCCAAATTGCGTGGTTGATCTGCCGGAAATCGGCGTCATCACCGTTACGCTCAAAGTGCGCAATCTCTATGAGATCACCTTGCGTAGCGGGCAACGCAGCAAGCGCTCAGGCTGTCAGTTTGTGAACTTGATTCCGGCGGCGCAAAACATGATTCAACGTTACATCACCAAGATCGAGCGCGAACGCAAAGCTCGCGAAAGCGGTCTCGCCTGAGGTAATTAACGCTGGGCCTGTTTGGCCCGCTCATACAGCGGCATCACCTCAGGCAAATGGCGCTTGATTTCATCAATGCGCCGCGTATCCGAAGGGTGAGTGGAAAACCACTCCAGTGGCGCCCGATTATTTGCCGCTGCCATTTTTTGCCACAGCGTCACCCCTGCGCGCGGATCAAAACCTGCGCGTGCCGCCAACTCCAGGCCAACCACGTCGGCTTCGCTCTCATCGCTGCGTGAGTAACTGAGATTGAGCAAATTGCCGCCTATGTTAAACAGGTCCGCGTAACGTCCACCGCTGACAAACTGTCCGAGCAAGGAAGCCCCCAGACTGGTCAGTCCGCTTTTCGCTGCCTGCTCTCTGGCATGCTCGCGCAAGGCATGTGCGACTTCATGCCCCATGACCATGGCGACTTCATCGTCATCCAGTTTGAGTGTGTCCAGCAAGCCTGAATAGAAAGCAATCTTGCCACCCGGCATGCAGAAGGCATTGACCTGCTTAGAGCCGAGCAGATTGACTTCCCACTTCCATTGACTGGCACGTGGATTGAACCTTGGTGTTTGCGGAATGATGCGATTGGCAATGCCCCGCAATCGTTGCAGCTGCGGATTGCTGCCTGATGCCAAGGCTTTCTTCGCGGATGCCTGCTGCAGTAGCTGGTGATACTCTTGCTGGGACTGCTGCTCGATTTGCTGGGCAGGAATCAGCTGGCGAAAAGCCGATGGCTTGCCAACGTCAACACCCTCTTGCGCCACTGCAACAGTGGCGCACAACACTCCAGCAAGTAGCAGCGTCAGCTTCACTCGGCCTCACCCCCTAATGCTTCAGTCAGACTCCTCAACAAGCCTGCCAATTCACCGGCCATGATAGTGAAGTCTGCAGCAAATGCATCATCCCCCTCACCGGCCTGCTCGGCTTTTTCCTTAATCACATCCAGAAACGCCAAACGCTTGATCTGCAGTTGCTCAGTCAGCACAAAGCTCACCCTATCGTTCCAGGTCATGGCCAGCTTACCGGCCACCTTACCGCGACCAATGTGCTGATTCAACTCTGTCGTATCGAGAGGGTGACGTGTGTAACGCACACTCCCACCTGCCTCACCAGGCGCTCGTAGTTCGCAATCCTGATCGATGGTAAAGGGCCCTGGCACCTCACCCAATGACAACCAGGTTGTCATGGCAGTGCCCGGTGCTTGTAATGTTTTCAACAAGGTCAGCGGCAACTCCCCCAATGTCAATTTGAGTTGCTCAATCACTTCATCGGCCTTACCGCTACTGGCGGCATCCACAACCAGCCAACCGCCAACCGGGTCAATCCAGACATAAGTCAGACGACGCTTGACGAAAGCGCGAGGCAATAATTCTGCTTCAACCCCTTCGAATATTTCACGTTGCTGTGCGCGGCCAGGCTTGAAACCCTGGCTCTCTTCGAGTTCGCGCGCGCGTTCTTGCGCGTATTGACGTATTACAGAGACAGGTAAAAGTTTTTGTTCAACCCCCAGCGCCAGCAGCATTTGGCGGCCTTGCACAAATACCAGCTCATCCGGATTACCGCGCGGTGGCACCCAACCCTGAGCTTGTCGTTCTAATGCACTACACCCTCTAAACCCAGTCTTGGCAAGGCTTTCGGCGAGAACCTCCGGCGTTGCGGACCAGCTAGAGGCGAGACGAAACACCTGCAAATTACGAAACCACATGAATACTTACTCCGGGGAAATGGGGATGGGGCGATGGGAAAACTGTTGCGGGATCATTGTAGCGCAAGGCCTCGCAAGCGCCTGTAAGAAAAAACCTTGCACTTTTTTTCCTAGTTGTGGCTAGAATACGCCCCAGGCCATTTGGCCTTCTCTCGACAAACGGAAGGAAGGGAAGATGAACAAAGCTGAACTGATCGAAATCGCCGCCAAGGAAGCCGACATTAGCAAGGCCGCCGCCGGCAAGGCGCTGGAC
>DATJIB010000259.1:0-4688 GCA_035493575.1 Rhodocyclaceae bacterium
TAGCGGCGAGCGCAATTTGCTCGGCGTTGAGGACCTTTACTCAAACATGAGCCGTCTGCGCCAGCTCTTCGACATGTTCGACCAGAAGACCAGCCTCGCCCACTTGCTTGAGCTCTCCAATCGCGCCGAAGGCGTACAAGTCTTTATTGGCGGCGAATCCGGGATTGCCCCGCTCGACGAATGCAGCGTGGTCACCGCGCCCTATGAAGTCAATGGTGAAGTCATCGGTACGCTGGGTGTGATTGGCCCAACCCGCATGGCTTATGAGCGCGTGATTCCGATTGTTGATATCACCGCCCGCCTGCTGAGCAATGCGCTCAGCTCACCCAACTAAACCGGCTCCCTATGCCCCGCTTCCAGCCTGAACCTGCACGCCTGCATGGCGTCGCTAGCAAGATCGGCATTCTCTACGTCAATCTCGGTACGCCCGACGCCCCGACGGCGCCGGCCCTGCGCCGCTATCTCAAAGAGTTTCTCAGCGATCCGCGGCTCGTCGAAATTCCCAAACCGGTTTGGTGGCTGATTCTCAACGGCATCATCCTGAATACACGTCCAAAGAAATCAGCAGAAAAATACGCGGCAATCTGGGAAAAGAACGGTTCGCCCTTGGCCGTCCATACCGAGAAGCAGGCCAAGCTGCTGCGCGGCGCGCTGGGCGCCGCTGGACAGCAAGATATTCAAGTCATCCACGCCATGCGCTATGGCAATCCATCTATCGCCAAAGGGCTCGATCAACTCAAGGCGGCTGGCTGCACGCGCATTCTGATTCTGCCCGCCTATCCCCAATATGCTGCGGCCACCACAGCCAGCGTCAGCGATAGCGTCGGGGCCTGGGCAAAAGGTATCCGCAATCTGCCTGAACTGCGTTTCGTGCGTAACTACCACGACCATGCCGGCTATATCGCCGCACTAGCGGCCAGCGTACGTGAGCATTGGCGACATCAAGGCCAGCTTCAGCCGGGCGACAAGCTGGTGATGAGTTTCCATGGCCTGCCTAAATTCACGCTTGAGCGCGGCGACCCGTATTTCTGCGAGTGCCAGAAGACCGGGCGCCTCCTGGCTGAGGCGCTAGGGGTGCACTCGGATCAATACTTGATCACCTTCCAGTCGCGCTTTGGCCGTGCTGAATGGCTACAACCTTATACCCAGCCAACGCTTGAGGCGTTGGCCAAACAAGGCACGCGCCGTGTCGATTTGGTCTGCCCCGGTTTTGTTGCCGATTGCCTCGAAACCTTGGAAGAAATCGGCATGGAATGCAAGGAAGCCTTCCTCACCAATGCCGGCAAGGAGTTTCACTACATTCCATGCGTCAACGAGCGTGCCGACTGGATTGCTGCGCTCACTGACATTGCCCAAGCCCATCTAGGTAATTGGTTAAGCCAGCCCAACGCTGCCGACCCGGCCAGCGCAGAACGCGCACGCGCCCTCGGAGCAACGCGCTAAATAAACACCGGCAGCACGCTCAAGTGGCGTCGTAAAGAACCGTTAACAGCCTGTAATCACAAGGCTTTTAGGGGTAACGCCATGAAAATTTCCGCTGCCGACATCTCGATGCAATCTCAGCATTCGAGCCTAACGCTTTATTCGAAAACAGAAACATTGAACCAATGGGTCGGCGATCAGCGCCCCCATTTCGCAAGCGACCCACCCGCCCTGAGCAGTTCCCCATTGATTACCTCGGCCGAGGTCAAACTCTCGCAAGCCGCACTCAAAGCCCAGGCCGCCGACGCCCAAGCCCAGGACAACGATCTCGACCCGCGCATGAGCTTGCTCAAGATCATGGTGGAAGCCATCACCGGCAAGCGTATTCACCTGTTCAAGGCCAGCGATATCAAGCAGCCAGCGCCCGCTGGAAACGGCACGGCGGTACAACCTGCCCCACCGCCCAAGGCGGGCTTTGGCGTTGAGTACGATATGCATGAGAGTTATAGCGAAACCGAACAGACCCATGTTTCCGCCAGCGGCACGATCAAGACCGCCGATGGCCGCGAGATCAGCTTCCAGCTTGATCTCAGCATGAGCCGCAGTTACGCCGAACAAAGCAATATCTCACTGCGTGCCGGCGACGGCATACGCAAGGATCCGCTGGTGCTTAACTTTGGCGGCACTGCGGCCGAACTTTCCGACCAGAAATTTTCCTTCGATCTGGATGGCGATGGTGACCAGGAGCAAGTCTCGCAGCTCTCCAGTGCCACTGGCTATCTGGCTTTGGACAAAAATGGCAATGGCAGGATTGACTCAGGCAAAGAGCTCTTCGGCCCGCAGACCAATAGCGGCATGGGTGAGCTGGCCGCACTGGACAGTGACAAGAATGGCTGGATCGATGAAAACGACGCCGCCTTTTCACAGCTCAAGGTCTGGGTGCCCGATGGCAAAGGCGATGGCAAGTTGATGTCGCTGCAAGAGGCCGGGGTCGGTGCGTTGGCCCTCGCGCACGTAAATAGTCAGTTCGAACTGCGCGGCAACGGTAATAGCAATCTCGGTGCGGTGAAGGATACTGGCTTGTTTTTATTCGAAAATGGCCAGGTTGGCAGCCTTCAGGAAATCGACCTGACAGTTTGACTCCGGCCTGAGCAGGGGCAAATTGAGCACTGATTTGCCCCGTTCGCCCCCTCAGAGCGAACAATCCGCCTACTTTATTTCACTTTTTCAGCACAAAGGACTTGAAAGCCTAAGACCTGCCCCCAAGTGTGGTCAATCGCAATTAGTAAGGTTTTAGAGTCATGTCCCAAGAGCAAGAAAACCAGGCCACCGAAGCTGCCGACGCTGCAGCCACTCCGGAAAACAACACCGACACCCTGCCCAGCCTTGAAGAGCAGATCAAGATTGCCGAACTCAAGGCGGCTGAGCATCATGATGCCTGGCTGCGCGCCAAGGCCGAAGGTGAAAACATCCGCCGCCGCGCCCAGGAAGATATCGCCAAAGCCAGCAAGTTTGCGGTTGAAAAATTCGCCAGCGAATTGATCGCGGTTAAGGACAGTCTCGAAGCGGCACTCGCCAGCGACAAGCAAACTGCTGAAGACCTCAAGGCCGGTGTTGAACTGACACTCAAGCAACTGACTTCTGCGTTTGAGAAATCCAATCTGCAGGAAATCCATCCGGTCGGCGAAAAGTTTGATCCGCACAAGCATCAGGCCATTAGCCAGATCGAAGCACCGGCTGATAGCACAATCGAACCGAACCACGTTCTGAACGTGCTGCAAAAAGGTTACGTGCTGTTCGAGCGCGTCATCCGCCCAGCATTGGTAGTGGTTGCCAAAGCAAAAGAATAAATCGCTTGCTTGAACTCAAACAAGTAATCCCCATATTTGCATCAAGGTAATTCGATCCAGAACGGATCATAAATTTTTAGAGATTTTTAAAGGAAAAAGACATGGGCAAGATCATTGGTATCGACCTCGGCACGACTAACAGCTGCGTTTCCGTGATGGAAGGCGGCAAGCCTAAGGTCATCGAAAACTCGGAAGGCGCACGCACCACGCCGTCCATCGTCGCCTATACCGACGACGAAGTCCTGGTCGGCGCTTCGGCCAAACGCCAAGCAGTGACCAACCCAAAGAACACCCTCTACGCAGTCAAGCGTTTGATCGGCCGTCGCTTCGAAGAAAAAGAAGTACAGAAGGACATCGACCTGATGCCTTACCAGATCGTCAAGGCCGACAACGGCGACGCCTGGGTTAGCGTACGTGACGAAAAACTGGCACCGCCACAAGTTTCGGCTGAAGTGCTGAAGAAGATGAAGAAGACCGCTGAAGACTACCTGGGTGAAGAAGTCACCGAGGCCGTCATCACCGTGCCTGCCTACTTCAACGACAGCCAACGTCAAGCCACCAAGGACGCAGGCCGCATCGCTGGTCTGGACGTCAAGCGCATCATCAACGAACCCACCGCAGCCGCAATTTCGTTCGGCCTAGACAAGCAAGAAGGCGATCGCAAGATTGCTGTATATGACTTGGGCGGCGGTACCTTTGACGTATCGATTATCGACATCGCTGAAATCGATGGCGAGCACCAATTCGAAGTTCTTTCCACCAACGGTGACACCTTCCTCGGTGGCGAAGACTTTGACCAACGTCTGATCGACTACATCATCGATGAGTTCAAGAAGGACTCCGGTGTTGATCTGAAGAAGGACGTGCTGGCGCTGCAACGCCTCAAGGAAGCTGCTGAAAAGGCCAAGATCGAACTGTCTTCGTCGTCGCAGACCGAAGTCAATCTGCCATACATCACTGCTGATGCGACTGGTCCAAAGCATCTGGCCGTCAAGATCACCCGCGCCAAGTTTGAGTCGCTGGTGGACGAGCTGATCGAGCGCACCATTGCCCCATGCCGCATGGCTATCAAGGATGCCGGCGTCAAGGTCAGCGATATCGCCGACGTGATTCTGGTTGGCGGTATGACCCGCATGCCTAAGGTGCAGGACAAGGTTAAGGAGTTCTTCGGCAAGGAACCGCGCAAGGACGTGAACCCGGACGAAGCCGTGGCCATCGGTGCCTCGATTCAAGGCGGCGTGCTGCAAGGTGAAGTCAAGGACGTGCTGCTGCTGGACGTGACCCCGCTGTCGCTGGGTATCGAAACCCTGGGCGGCGTCATGACCAAGCTGATCCAGAAGAACACCACCATTCCAACCAAGCAGAGCCAAGTGTTCTCGACCGCTGATGACAATCAGTCGGCAGTGACCATCCATG
>DATJIB010000260.1:0-2624 GCA_035493575.1 Rhodocyclaceae bacterium
ACCCCGATGATTGAATATGATGAAATTGTAGCATTCCCGACAAAATCACTCAACTATTGGTCGGATAGCTTCTGGCTATAACACCAGCTTGGACAGATGAGTCTTAGCTGCGTTCTAAAGCCTGACGAATACTCGCTGCAATCCCTGTCGCATCAAGCCCGTGCTGGGCCAGAAGTGAAGGGGCATCGCCGTGATCGATAAACGCATCCGGCAGGCCTAGGCGTACTAGATGGGTATGCAGACCCTGTTCTTCAAGAGAGCGGGCCACTTCAGAGCCAGCACCGCCAATCAGGGTGTTTTCTTCAACGCTGACCAGCAGGTCATGACTGGTCGCCAGCTCGCGGATCAGTTCGTGGTCGATAGGCTTGATAAAGCGCATATTGGCCACGGTTGCATTGAGTTCTTCACCGGCCTGCAAGGCTGGGGCGACGAGGCTGCCAAAGGCAAGAATGGCGACCTTTTGCCCGCGGCGTTTGATCTCGCCCTTGCCAACAGGCAGTGCCTCCAGTGTCTTGGCTGGCACCATACCGGTACCGCCACCGCGTGGATAACGCACTGCAGTCGGGCCGTCGATCTTGTAGGCCGTGGTCAGCATTTGGCGGCACTCGGCTTCGTCAGACGGCGCCATCACCACCATATTGGGCAGGCAGGTCAGGAAAGACAAATCAAAGGCGCCGTTGTGCGTTCCACCATCGGCACCAACCAGACCACCGCGGTCGATGGCCAACATGACTGGCAGGTTCTGCAAGGCAATGTCGTGAATCAACTGATCGTAAGCGCGTTGCAGGAAAGTCGAGTAAATCGCCACCACCGGTTTCATGCCTTCACAGGCGAGGCCGCCGGCAAAAGTCAGGGCATGTTGTTCGGCAATGCCCACATCGAAATAACGCTCCGGGTATTCGGCTTCAAAGCGCACCAAGCCTGAACCTTCGCGCATGGCTGGGGTGATGCCGACCAGACGCGAATCGGCCGCGGCCATATCGCACAGCCAGTCACTGAAGACTTGGGTATAGGTCAGCTTGCCGCCTTTGCTTGCGGCGATGCCGTCTTGCGTATCGAACTTGCCGACGCCGTGATACAGAATCGGATCATTCTCAGCCAGCTTGTAGCCCTGGCCTTTGCGTGTCACTACGTGCAGAAACTGTGGACCCTTTAGCTTCTTCAGGTTCTGCAACATCGGCACCAGCGAATTTAAATCATGACCGTCGATGGGGCCAATGTAGTTAAAGCCCATTTCTTCGAATAGCGTACCCGGCGTGATCAAGCCTTTGACATGCTCTTCAACTTTGTTGGCGAACTCAAGCATGGAGGGCATGCCCGACAGGACTTTTTCGCCGGCACGGCGTGCGGCGTTATAGGTGCGGCCAGACAGCAGGCGCGCCAGGTATTTGTTGAGCGCGCCAACAGGCTGTGAAATCGACATGTCGTTGTCGTTGAGGATGACAAGCAGGTTCGCATCCATGACGCCGGCATTGTTGAGTGCTTCAAACGCCTGTCCCGCCGACATGGCGCCATCGCCAATGATGGCAACCACGGAACGATCTTCGCCCTTGACCTTGGCACCAACGGCCATGCCCAGCGCAGCGGAAATCGAAGTCGAGGAATGGCCGACACCAAAAGTGTCGTACTCACTTTCGGCGCGGCGTGGAAAACCAGATATACCGTCCTGCATGCGCAGACGCGCCATACCATCGCGGCGGCCAGTCAGAATCTTGTGGCCATAAGTCTGGTGACCCACGTCCCACACCAAGCGATCTTCTGGCGTGTTGAAAACATAGTGCAGTGCAATCGTTAGTTCAACCGTGCCCAGATTCGAGGACAGATGACCACCGGTTTTTGCAACTGAATCGAGCAGGAAGGCACGCAGCTCATCGGCCAGTTGCGGTAGCTGATCGCGCTCAAGCGAACGCAGCTGGGCTGGTTCGGTGATGGTGTCTAACAGTGGCGTTTCCGAAGTGAATGGTGACATCGTTTTTAGGGACTTGGAAACTTAAAAGGTGCGAGCGACGATGAAGTCGGTCAGCTCGTGGAGGCGGTGAGCCTTGTCACCAAAACCTTGCAGGGATTGGTGGGCTTCGTCGCGTAATTCGGCGGCCATGGCCTTGGCTTTGCTGAGGCCCAGCAGCGTAACGTAGGTCGGCTTGTTCTGCGCTTCGTCCTTGCCCGCAGTCTTGCCCAGTGTTGCCGTGTCGGCTTCTGTATCGAGTACATCATCGACAACCTGAAACAGTAAGCCAAGACGATTGGCGTAGTGCGAGAGTTTAGTCAGCGCGGCTTCATCGGCATTGCCGCAATGAGCACCTAGCAATACTGCTGAACGAATCAGTGCGCCGGTTTTGTGGATGTGCATGAACTCAAGTTCGGTCAGCGTGATTTGCTTACCGACAGAATCCAGATCCACTGCTTGCCCGCCGGCCATGCCGCGCGAGCCGGAGGCTTGTGCCAGCAATTGGATCATCTCGACTTGACGGGCCGCATCACAAACTAAGCCAGGTGCGGCAATCGCATGAAAAGCCAGTGATTGCAAGGCATCACCTGCCAGCATGGCGGTGGCTTCGTCGAATTCGATATGCACCGTCGGCTTGCCACGGCGCAGCGTGTCGTCATCCATGCAGGGCAGATCG
>DATJIB010000261.1:0-3916 GCA_035493575.1 Rhodocyclaceae bacterium
TTGGGCCAGCCCTTCTTCGGTTGCTGTCCATAAGGTTTTACCATCAGCCGAAATAGCTAAGCTTTCAAAGCCACGATTGTCGTAGACGCCCATGTCTTTAGATCTGCTTCCGCCCGATGAGCCGGCCGGGTTGTAATAGGCGGGTACGGCAAAGTCCCGCAAATACTTACCGCTTTCATCCATGCCGCGCACACTTGGGTTCTGGAAACGAGTCCAGCCGCGTTTGCCTTCATTGCTCCAGTACAGCGCATGGCGCTTGGCATCGTAGCGCAAGCCTTCCGGATCAGCTCCGCCCTTGGGATAAACATTGCCATTGGCTTGCAGGATGCTTGTCACGTTTTCAAAATGCACGCCAGCCATGCCGGGCTGACTGTCGCGCTTGAACTTTTCCAGGTCAAGGCTGAACGTATAAAAGCGCATCGCATTGTGCTCACTGCGATCATCACTCAAAGCAAAGTAACGTTTGCTGGCGGGGTCGTAGTCGATAGCGGATAATCCGCCTATGTTGGTGCTGTTAAAGACCGTGCCATTGGGAATGATCTGCTGGCCGATATATTCCAAGTCGGCCGCGTGGGCAGGGCAAGTCAGGCTGGTCCAGACGACCATCAGGCCGGTAACTAGGTTTTTCACGAGCAGGCAGTATCTTGAAAATGAGTGGGAAGTGAGTCGATATGAAGTGTAATCACAAAATGGTGCTGGATTTGGCCAAGGCCGACAAATGGGAAGCGGCGCACGCCATGGTTCAGGTTCATTCGGACAGCTTGTCTTGTTTGATCCACGGCTATTTGCATCGCGTCGAAGGTGATCTCGGCAATGCCTCCTATTGGTATGGCCGTGGTGGCAGCAAGCTGACCAACAATCCTTTGGAGGAAGAATGGGAGCGTCTGTATGCCCAGGCCGGGAGTGAATAGCCGCGCCTTTTGGTATTAGCGATAGCTGCAGATAGTTCAGCTTTATTTTGAGTGTTTTGGCATACTGCTGCCGAATTCATATTTCGGTGACCAACATGCTCGACAAGCTCAATCGTTTTGCGGAGTCCAGTGGCAAATTACATCCAGGCAGTGGTTTGATCAGCGGTGTATTTGCCTTGACCTTGGGCATGCTGTGTTTTCTCGGGGTCCTGGCGTTTCATTTTCCAGCCTATCTGACTACTCCGGAGTTGCGCCAGGCCTATAACGTCGACACGCTGCGTCTGGTGCTGTTCTGGTCCATGGTGATTGCCGGAGGTATTGCGCTGGCGAATATCGTTGTCAATCGGGCCCGTTGGCTTTCGAGTGCAGCCTTTGTCTTTGTACTGCTGGCAGCTTTGCTGGGTGGCCATAAAGTGCCGGTCGGCGACTTTGCCTCGAATACCCCATACATCGGTCTGGACTGGTTTATTCTCGATCTGCTTGCTTCCGCACTGATTTTCATTTTTGTCGAGAAGCTGTTTCCGCTACGCCGCGAGCAGGGCGTATTCAGGTCCGAGTGGCAGACAGATTTTTACCATTTTCTGGTCAATCATCTGGTAGTCGGCTTCATCCTGCTGGCCACCAATCTGATGGTGCACAAGTTCTTTGGTTGGGCCGCCAAGGATGGTGTGCAAGGCTGGGTACAACACCTGCCATTCCCGATCGCGCTGTTCCTGATCGTGCTGATTGCCGATCTGGTCCAGTACTGGACCCATCGTGCCTATCATGAGGTGCCGATGCTATGGCGTTTGCATGCGGTTCACCACAGTGCCAAAAGCATGGACTGGCTGGCTGGTTCGCGCCAACATATTCTCGAGTTGCTGATTACGCGCACGCTGATTCTGGCACCGATCTTCATTCTTGGGTTTTCCAAGGAAGTTATCGACACCTATATTGTCATCGTCGGTTTCCAGGCTGTCTTCAATCATGCCAATGTCAGTGTGCGCCTGGGCCCCTTGCGCTATGTCATCGTCACGCCAAACTTCCATCATTGGCATCACTCGCAGGACCAGGAAGCGCTGGATCGGAATTACTCCGCCCACTTTGCCTTTCTTGATCATCTGTTCGGCACTGCCGTCAAAAGTGAGCGCCGTTGGCCATCCAATTACGGTGTGCTGGGCGACTATGTACCGGATGGTTTTCTCAAGCAGGTGGCTTTTCCATTTTCAAAGCACGGCCGCGAGTAAGCTGAAGTCTTGAGGCGCCCTGGTGTTGTTTAAAGGCGTGTTCAAACCCTTGTTTCGTCAAGTCGAGTGAAACTGCCCATGTTGCCTACATTTGTCGTGTAGCATCAATGGGTAAGAGTCTTGTCCAGAGACTTTTACTACAGTAGTTATAGGGTATTGTTGTTCCTGACTCTCATCCACTGTGGAAGGTACGCAGGACGATGCAAAGCACGCGAACCAAATGGTTTTTGATCCTGCTCGCTGGAGCGGGTCTTGCCATATTTCTGTTTCAGTCCGACGATTCACTGCAGCAGGTTCGTCAGCGTGGCGTCTTGCGTATCGGCTATGCGGTCGAGGCTCCGTATGCATTTGTCGGTAATGGCGGAACCGTCTTGGGTGAGTCACCGGCTACGGCTGAGTTGATCGCCAGGCAGATGGGCATCACGCAGATCGAATGGATCCAGGTACCTTTCGCGGATCTGATTCCGAGCCTGCTGGAGCGTCGCTTCGACCTGATTGCAGCGGGGCTATTCATTACGCCAGAGCGCTCAAGGCAAGTTGCGTTTTCTCATCCGACCCTGCGCGTTTATCCCGGTTTGCTGGTGCGTAAAGGCAACCCTCAAAGTATTCACGCATACGCTGAATTGGCCGCGCGTAAAAACCTGAAAGTCGCTGTTCTGAGCGGCTCAGTTGAGCAGGCGCGCCTGCTACAGCTCGGTTTGACTGACCCGCAGACATTGGTGATGCCGGACGCACAGGCTGGCATGGCGGCAGTCGCTTCCGGCAGCGCCGACGTGCTGGCACTGTCTTTACCGACGACGCGCTGGCTGGCCACGAGTAATCCTCAGCTCTTTGATGCGGTGGGCGACAGCGGGGAGCATACCCGCGACGTTTTGTTGGATCAGGTCGCCATGGCGTTTAATCCGCGCGACAAGACACTATTGGCCAAGTGGGACGAAGCGGCGGATGTCGTGATTGGCAGCACCGAACATTTGTCGGCTATCAATAATTTCGGATTTACGGCTCAGGATGTCATCGCACCGGGTTCTGACAGCACCAAGCTGGCTGGAGGCGCGCGATGAGCCTTAGATCGCACTGGGAGGAAAGCCGGCGTGGCTGGATCTGGGCGACAGTGATTTGCGCCCTGACAGTCACCATCGTGCTTGGTGTGCAGTATCAGTACCAGAAGAGCCGTCTGGCAAAAATCGAGAGTTTGTCCCGTGATCTGGGCCATGCACGCGAAGACCTGGCCAATGGCTTCCTGCATTTTTCCCTGGGCAATACACCAGATTCGCCATGGCAGCGCGAGCAGGGTATTGCCTTGTTAAATCAAGCCTTGGATGCCTACCAACGCGCTACGGTCGAGCTGACCCCCGTGTCTGATACTGCCGTGCCCATGCAAAGCCAGCTGGCAGATTTACGCAATCAACTGCATGTATTCCAGGTTCAGGATCCGGGCCAGCAATTGCCCGTGGATTTGAAGCTACGCCTATCCATCTATCAGTTGACCCAGGCTGCCGCCAAAGTCGATAGCGAAACCCGGATCGAACTCAGCAAGCTGGCTGAGCAGCAGGACTGGGCATTCAAGATCACCATGGGTTTATCCATGGTTCTGTTGGGCGCAATGTGCCTGGGCTCATATCGTGTTGTGACCCAAAGCCTGGCTGAGCGCCGCCGCAACGAAGAAGCACTCCGTGACAATGAGCAACGCTGGCGCTTCGCGCTGGAGGGCGCGGGAGACGGCGTCTGGGACTGGAATGTTGCCAATAACACTGTGCATTTTTCGCCGCGCTGGAAACA
>DATJIB010000262.1:0-6698 GCA_035493575.1 Rhodocyclaceae bacterium
TCAAAAACCTGAACAAAATCATCCAGCTCAATACGCATACGGCAAGTCAAAGCCGTTTTCTCGGCATTCGCAATCAGACTTTGGTGCAAACGTACGCCCAGCAATTCGGCGGGTTGTGCAGTCCAGCGTGTATTGGCAAAGTGTTCACGACGATTGCCGTCCACATAGGCCAAACGGTAATACATGGCATTGCTGGCCAGCCATGAGCTTGGCACAACATCAAGGCCACGTAATGGCGTGGGCAGCACTTCAGTCGCCGCACCCAGATCGTAATAGATGAGATCCGATTTGGCTGGCCCACCAGCGCAAGCCGTCAGGCAAACCATGACCACCATCAGGAGAGCTCGGTATATCGTCATCACGTAAATTTCCTTTCGCTATCCTGTTTATTTGCCGCCACTGGAAAAGCCACTTTCGCCAGGGCCAGGTTTGGGCTGGGCACGACCAAAGAGCAGGGCTTGCGGAGAATCATCTATCGTTTCCAGCAAACGCGACAGCTGACGTGAAGTATCGGTGAGTTCTTTCATCAGTGCGTTGGCGCGCGGCAAGGTCACTTGTGCCGCTTCGCCGCCACTGCTGCCGAGCATGACGTCAACGCGCTCAGCCAGATGATTCATATTGCTGACCAGCTCGCGCACTTCGCGCGCCAATGGCGCTGCTTCTCCGGCTGTTTTTTCAACATGCGCCAAGGTCTCATTGAGGCGCTTCATGTTCTCAGGTGAGAGCGCGCTGCGAATTGACGCCATCACGGCAGGCAACTCGCGCAGGCCATCCGAAGCAACGGCAATATTGTCTACGGCGCGACTCAGGTTCTCGGTATTTTTCTCGCTCAAAATGGCATTGAGACGCGTCGCCACAACCCGGATTTGCTGCACTGCGTCGGCGGCACTGTCTGCCAGTGAGTCCATCAGGGTTGGCTTCAGCTTGATGCGTGGCAGCTGCCCTTCGGGTGCGGTGAGCGGCTCTGGATTACTGCCATCGTCATCCAGCGCGATATAGGTCAAGCCTGTAATGCCTTGCGAGGTCAAACTGGCAGTGGTCGACTTGGTCAGCTTGAAGTCTTCATCCAGGCTGATCTTGACGATGATCAAGCGCGGATTAGCGGGATCGATATCAATGTGTTCGACCTTGCCGGCGCGAATGCCGCGATAGCGTACCAAGGCCTCTTTGTTCAAGCCACCAACACTCTTGGTGGTTTCAAGCAAGTAATAGGACAAGGCGTCGCGATCCTGGCGAAACCACCAGATCGTAATGGCGATGGCAATGCCGAACAGCAGAACAAATAAACCGGCGGCGAGTGCATGTGCTCGATTTTCCATGGCAATAAATTCAGAACGGTTGGATGGGCACGTTATCGAAAACTAATTAACTAATTCCCCGCGCTATGCGGAGGCTTAATGACGGATGTTTCTTTGCTTGAATTTCCGTGCGTACTTTGCAGCGCACGCATGCCACGTTCCGAGTGAAAGAAATTACGGATAAATGGATGCTCGATATTGACGATTTCGTCCATGCTGCCATAGGCCAGAATACGTTGCTCAGCCAGGACTGCGATACGCGTTGCCAATGCCGCCAGTGTATCCAGATCATGCGTGACCAGCACGACGGTTAAGCCCAACTCTTCACCCAGACTACGGATGAGTTTTACAAAATTATCGGAGCGATCCGGGTCCAGCCCCGCCGTAGGCTCATCCAGCAACAGCAACTCCGGCTCGAGCGAGAGGGCTCTAGCCAGGGCCACCCGCTTGATCATGCCACCCGACAACTCAGCCGGCATCAATTTGGCATGCTGCGGCAGTAATTCAACCATGGCCAGTTTAAGCATGACCAGATCACGTATCGTGCTCTCATCAAAGACCTTGAGTTCACGCAACGGGAAAGCCACGTTGTCGTACACACTGAGCGCTGAAAACAACGCCCCCTGCTGGAACAAGACACCAAAGCGGCGCCGCAAGGCTCTTTCTCTTTGGACACCTGTGCCGAACAATGATTCACCAAAAACCTTGATCTCGCCTTCTGTCGGCACCAACAGTCCAATGATCTGACGGAGTAGCGTGGTTTTTCCGCTGCCGGAACCGCCGACCAATGCCACCAGCTCGCCGCGCTGAATCTCGAGATTCAAGTCACGCAGCACCCACACCTGCCCAAAGCGCGTGGATAAATCACGAATGCTGATGACAGGCTGAGTAGCCGCTGGCACAGAGCTCATGGCACTCCCACCGAACGCGTAGCGATGGCAAACAAGGCATCCAGCAAGATCACTATTGTGATGGCACTCACTACAGACGAAGTGGTGTTGGCGGACAGACTTTCTGTGTTGGGACGTACACGTAAGCCAAAGTGACAGGCCACCAGTGCAATGGCGGTGCCAAACACCACGCCTTTGCATAGTGCAATCACGATATTGGCGACCGGGACAACCTTGGGCAAGGTCTGAAAGAAGAAAGCGTAGGAGATATCCAGCTGCGCTTGCGCCAGGATCATGCCGCCTATCAGCGCAGCCGTAATCGTCCATAGCACCAGCAAAGGCATGGCCACCGCCAGCGCCACGACTTTTGGAAAAACCAGCCGCAAGGAGCGTTGCACGCCCATGGTTTCGAGTGCATCAATTTCTTCCGTTACGCGCATCACACCCAGCTGTGCCGTCATGGCTGATCCTGAACGTCCGGCAACCAGAATCGCCACCAGCATCGGACCCAGCTCTCGGATAACCCCTAAGCCAAGAATATTGATGATGAAAACTTCAGCGCCAAACTGTCGCAGTTGCAGCGAAGACAGATAACACAGCACCACGCCGATCAGAAATCCTACCAGCGCCGTCACCGGCATGGCGCGCACGCCAGACTTGAACAGGTTGGCGCTGATTTCGCGGCGAGGCGTTTCTTTGGGGTAGCGGAGCAGATACTTTACGTCCAGTGCGAATTGCCCGAGCAGCGTCGTAAAGTCGACCAGATGCTGCTGCAGCAGCAGAACAAACAAGCCGAGGCGCTGGATACGCGGAAAAGGCAAAACAGGCAATGGCGGGGCTGGCGGGCACTTATCTGCGGCCGCCAGAAACTCGAAAATCTTATGATGCTCAGGGCGTAGCAGCAACACCTCCGGCAATTTACGCCCCCAGGCCCGCCACAGGAGCATGGCACCGGCGCTGTCGAGCGCTTCAATATTCATGCAGTCCCAAGTCAGATCAGGCTTGGCTGCCATCTCCTGCAACTCGGGTTGGAGTTGCTGCAACTCTTTGCTGACCGTAACCAGATTCCAGGTGCCGCTAAGTGCAGCGACCTGATTGCCACCGTTCTGCCCGGTACAGTCTATGCTGATACGGCGTGCAGACGATGGCATGGTTTAGCCCCGTTCCTTGATCTTGAAATTCACACCAAGGCCGGCCCACTGTCGCGCTTCCTCTTCCAGCGCAGCCGCCGTTAAAGGTAAAGAGTTCAACCATTCGGCCGGCGCATGCAGCTGATAACTCTTAGGGGTAACACTCGCTACCAGTGACGGTAATGGCTGACTGTCACGGGCCCGATGCAAGACAACCGCGGTGCGCAGACAGAAAATCAACAGCCACTCAACCGCATCACGCGCCAGTGGTTGCACGCGCTCGAGCTTGCCGCGATGTCCCAGCACGATACGCGCCAGACGCGCTTGGTCACGCTTGGAAAAGCCCGGCATATCGGCATTCTCAAGTATGTAAGCGCTGTGCTTGTGATAGCTTGAATGTGCAATGGATATTCCCACCTCATGCAAACGTGCGGCCCAGGAAAGGAACTGCACATCATGATTTTCCGGGTCATCCGCGTTTGGCATGATCTGACGCAGCAAGGACATGGCCGTTTCTTCAACACGTTGTGCCTGCGCTTGGTCGACATCGTAGCGACGGGTGAAATGTTTGACCGTGGCTTCACGCAAATCATCATGATGGCTGCGGCCCAGCAAGTCGTAAAGCACGCCGAGGCGCAAGGCGCCCTCGGAGAACTCCATATGCTCCAGATCAAATGCTTTAAATACCGCTGACATAATTGCTAGACCGCCGGCCAGCACCGGAGTTCGATCCGAGCGCATGCCTTCGATGCGTAGATGATTCACGTTGCCAACCGCTTGCAGTTGTTCGACCAGCTTTTCCAGGCCATCACGGGTAATTCCGAGTTCAGATAAACCATTCATCTCAAGCAGATCGGCAATCGCACGCGCGGTGCCCGACGAGCCCACAGCAGTCTGCCAGCCGGTTTCCTTGTATGCCTGAACAATGGTCTGTAGCTCATTGCCTGCAGCAATTTCGGCTTCGCGGAAGCTACGTTTATCCACGCGCCCATTTGGAAAATAGCGCAGGCTATAGCTAACGCACCCCATGTAAAGGGACTCCAGCTGCAGCGGTTTGAAATTGCGGCCAATGATAAATTCGGTAGAACCGCCACCGATATCGACGATCAACTGCTGCAAGCGTGGATTGGGCAAGGTATGCGCTACGCCGAGATAGATCAGGCGGGCCTCTTCACGGCCGGCAATCACTTCGATCGGAAAGCCCAGCGCCGCTTCGGCCTGGGTTAGAAAAGATGCCCCATTTTTCGCCACACGCAAGGCATTCGTCGCCACGGCTCGCACGGCCTCCGGCGCAAAACCCCGCAAACGCTCACCAAATTTGGATAAAGCCGTAATCGCGCGCAACTGCGATTCTCCGTCAAGCTGCTTGTCCTGCCCGAGTCCGGCAGCCAGGCGCACCGGCTCTTTAAGACCATCGAGCTCGTAAATCTGGTTGCCGCGTACCTGTCCAACCTGCATGCGAAAACTGTTTGACCCTAAATCTACTGCTGCAATCAGCTCGTGTTCCAATCTGTAGCCCCACCCTGAATAGTCGAATGATTCTATCATTCAGCATACATGCTCTTTGACGGCTGTCATTGTTCTGCAATATAAATGACACATAATCAGGCCTACTCGATTACTTTCATTTGCCATGAATCAGCCACCTCTGCTTCGACCAGCCGCACCTGACCGTTTTCTTAACCGGGAACTGTCCTTTCTCGCCTTCAATCGGCGCGTTCTGGCTCAGGCTGCTGATCCGCATGTGCCCTTGCTAGAGCGGCTGCGTTTCATCTGCATCGTTTCTTCGAATATGGATGAGTTTTTCGAGATCCGCGTTGCCGGTATCAAGGAGCAACTCAAGCTGGGTAGCAGTTTGACGGGTAACGATGGTCTATCGCCGCAAGAGGCTTATAAAAAAGTTGGCGTACTTGCCCATAGCATCATTGCCGAACAATATGCCCTCCTCAACGACGTAATCCTGCCAGCATTGGCCGAAGAAGGCATAGTCTTTCTCCGACGCGTGCAGTGGACGCCGGAACAGCAAATCTGGATCCACGAATATTTCGTGCGCGAAGTCATGCCGCTGCTCACGCCGATTGGACTGGACCCGTCCCACCCCTTCCCGCGCGTACTCAACAAGAGCCTGAACTTTGCGGTTGAACTGGAGGGCACCGATGCTTTCGGTCGCAGCTCCGGCGCCGCTATCGTTCAAGCCCCGCGCGCCCTGCCACGCGTGATTCAACTGCCGCGTGAATTGACCGGCGTTGAGTACGGCTTTGTATTCCTGTCTTCCATGCTGCATCAGCATGTCGGCGAATTGTTCTCCGGCATGGATGTGCTCGGTTGCTACCAATTCCGGGTCACGCGTAACTCGGACCTCTTCGTGGATGATGAAGAAGTCAAGAATCTGCGCACGGCCCTGCAAGGTGAATTGCCGCAACGCCACTTTGGCGACGCAGTGCGCCTTGAGGTTGCCGACAATTGCTCCACCGTCATGAGCAGCTTTCTGCAGCAGCAGTTCGGGTTGAACCGCGAAGATGTCTATCGCGCGCCAGGCATCGTCAATCTGGTACGCCTGATGTCGGTACCTGATTTGATCGACAGGCCAGACCTGACCTATCCGCCTTTCCAGCCAGCATTGCCCAAGGTACTGACCAAGCGTTACGATATTTTTGAAAGCATACAAAAGCAGGACATCCTGCTGCACCACCCCTTCCAGTCTTTCTCGCCAGTGATTCAACTGCTGGAGCAGGCTGCCGACGATCCGCATGTGGTCGCCATCAAGATGACGGTGTACCGCACCGGTACCGGATCCGTACTGATGGAGCATTTGCTGCGCGCCGCGGAAAAAGGCAAGGAAGTGACGGTAGTGGTTGAACTCATGGCCCGCTTTGATGAAGAGGCCAACCTCGGCATCGCATCGCGCCTAGAAGAGGTCGGCGCGCATGTGGTGTATGGCGTGGTCGGTTACAAGACACACGCCAAAATGCTGATGGTGCTACGCCGCGAAACAATCAATAAAGTGGAACGCTTCCGTCGCTATGTGCATTTAAGCACCGGCAACTATCATCCACGCACCACACGCTTCTACACCGACTTTGGTTTGCTCACCTGCAATGAAGAAATCGGTGACGACGTCAATGAAGTATTCAAGCAGCTCACAGGCCTGGGCAAAGCACATAAGCTCAAGCATCTGTGGCAGGCCCCCTTCACCTTGCACGCAAACATGGTGCAGGCAGTAAAGCAGGAAATTGAAAACGTGAAGGCCGGGCGCAAGGGCAAGATCATCGCCAAGATGAACTCCTTGCTTGAGCGTCAGATCATCGAAACGCTATATGAAGCCAGCAATGCCGGCGTTGAAATTGAACTACTCGTGCGAGGTGTGTGCGCATTACGCC
>DATJIB010000263.1:0-6887 GCA_035493575.1 Rhodocyclaceae bacterium
CAAGACGGACGCCCCAATCACCTTCACGCGGCGCCTCAAGCATGTTGCCCATGTTGATTCCACGCCCCAAAGCCTTTGCGGTTGCACAGGTTTCCGCTGATACAGATCGACATTGACTGGCAGAATCAAAGCCGGCGGCAGCAACATATGGCGTAGCCAATCCAACAGCCATTCCGAATAAAAAAATCGTGCGAAGGTTTGTTTTCATAAAAATCTTTCCTGACCATATTCACCAGTTTAACCAGTAGCCATCTAACTACCATTAGGCCATTCACCCTATTGAAAAAGTTCTCTAAAAATACAAATATGGCAGCAGAGAAATTGGGATACGTGTTCGTCGATTGCTTGGTCTGCGTAAGGCTAATTTGGTTCAAGGTCGTGCAGCGGCGGATTTTTGACAGATAGTTGGCATCGATAAGCTCAAATCTTCAACGGCATTCGCATTACGGAACCTTCGATGAACCTTGATTTCAATCCGTCATTTAAAAGCATATATCGACGCGCCTCTAAACTCGGCAGAAGTCTTTTTAAACAGGCCGTAATTTAGATATGAAACAGGACGACCAATGCTTCAAACTGGATTAACCATTTTCTTAATGCTCGGCGCAGTGATAGCTGTGTTCGGCGGCGCAATTGCGCTAGTCATGACCATCCAGATGGCAAAAACTCGGCAACAAGGCTATTTCCATCTGGTTATCCCGGTCATTTTGCTCACCGCAGGCTTGACGATTTTGCTCTCCGGTCGATCAATTGACATGAATGCCAGCCTACTGACAACAGGCGGGCTCACAAAACACCCACTCGGTATCTGGGTGCAACGTCTCGGCAGTATCGTGATGATCCTCGCTGCAGCCGAACGCATCATCAGCAACCTGATTCAAAAAGGACCTTTGTTCGGTGCGGCACCTGCACTGACACTTAGTTTCATCGGCTTTTGGGCGGGTAGCATCGGCGCTCCCATGTTTTTCTCGGCCCACCCTTCCGGCTTTTCTCACGAGTATATGTATACGCTCCTGCTGGGCCTAGGTGCTTTACTGCTAACACGTGAGGAAAGCGAACAAGTATTGCTCACTGCAAGGAATGCGTTGTTAGTTTTTCTGCTGGCAGGTTATCTAGTCTTGCCCTTCAATTCGAACATCGTGCTGGATAGCAACTATAGCCAGGGTTTGATCAGTGGCTTGCCTCGCCTGGCCGGTTTGGCGCCACATGCCGTCACGCTAGGCATGCTTGCGCAGCTCACCCTGCTCTGTCTGTGGGCTCGCCCTTTCAGCAATAGCCGACTCAACATGCTGGCCTGGTTACTCGGTATGGCCACGCTCATATTGGCTCAATCGAAAACAGCATGGATTTCGTTTGCAGTCTGTGCCGTAGCGATGTACCTCACTCTTCATGGGCATGATCTCTACAAGAAACTCACCGATCCGCTCTATCCTCAGCGCGGCATCGCGCTGATACTGGTCTTGACCATTGCCACGCTCATCGTTTCCATCAGCGCTCTGTTCGGCGATGCCGGCAACAAGCTCAGCCACTTTCTCAACAGCGAGTCTGGCGCCCAACTAACGTCACTCACCGGTCGCGACATTATTTGGGCCGCTGCGCTTGATGAGTGGGCGCGTAACCCAATATTCGGCTACGGCCAGTCATTTCTAGATCAAGCCTACCGTATCAGTATCGGCATTCTCAATGCCACGCATGGCCACAATCAATATATGGACTTGCTTGCTCGGGCAGGTCTGGTTGGCGCAATCCCCCTCACCATTTACCTAATCATCTTGATGGCTGGCTCGATTCGCCACGCAAAAGCCAGTCGAGGAATAACACTGGTGATTTTTATTGCGATTGCACTGCGGGCAGTCAGTGAAGTACCACTGACACTAACTGGATACGGCTCGGAATTCATTGCCCAGCTATTACTGCTGATTCTGTTGCCTGCCTATAACAGCCTCAGCCAGGCCAAGCAAACTCAGGCAAAAACTGCCGAACCTAGAGCCCTTGGAAGCTATACCCCGGTCATGCACCCATGAAGTTCTCCATCGTCATCCCTCTCTATAACAAAGCCAGCTATATCAAGCAAACCTTGGCTTCGGTGCTTGCACAAACATATGCAGACTACGAAGTCATTGTTATTGACGATGGCTCCAGTGACGGCGGCGCCGATATTGTGAACGCGTATGCCGATACCAACCTGAGCTTGCAGCTCAAGTTGGTCAGGCAGAGCAATGCTGGCGTGGCGGCTGCGCGCAACCATGGCATTGAGATTGCGCGGGGGGAGTGGATTTGTTTCCTCGATGCTGATGATTGGTTGCACCCGGAGTATCTAAGCGGGATGGCCACCACCATCAGTGAATACCCTCAGGTATTAGCTGTAGCGGCACGCCTAAAAGCCATTCCTGATAGCTCGAACTGGCAACCGAACGCCTGGCCTTTGGCCGCCGCCAGTTATGAACTGATTACCGATCTACCCACACGCTGGATGCAAGGCATCCCGTTTTTCACCGGCTCAATTGCCATAAAAAAGAGGCTGCTAGACGACATGCAGCCTTGCTTCCCTCTGGCTGAATCATTCGGTGAAGATCTGGATTTATGGTTTCGTATCGCCGAGAAAACATCCATAGCCTTGCTTGAAAATCCATTGACGGCCTATCGCACCGCAGTTTCGGGCAGTCTGAGCAGCGCCCATGGAGACGGCAAAGTCGCGCCGTTTCTCACGCGCATGCGTCTGCGAGCCAACGCACTCAAGCCTCAGGATCCACAACGTAACTCCATGCTGGCTTTTGTTGCCCAGCAATACATCACTCAGGCGCGACTTTGCGCCGCCGTGGGAAAACGCCTGCAGGCCCTGGAGCTGCTCATGCAAACTTTCAATGCAGGCTGGCATATCAAGCGCTGGTGGTCCACCTTGCTGATGGCGCTTCTATTGCCCGGACAATGGATCTATCGCTGGCAAAACTGGCGTGAGCAAAGAAAGGCTGTTTGATGCAGCACACTTCAAAAAAGGAAATGGTTCGTGAGTTTTATTGAGGATCTTCGGGTTGCGCGTGAAGGACTACTGTCGCTGGGCTTTTGGGCCTTGCAGGTGTACCGCTTCGGGCATTTGCGCTATCGCTTCAAGAATAAACTGGTTCGCATTGTGCTGGGTGTCGTACATCTGATTTTGGCCAAGCTGGCCGAAATCATTTGCGGCGTCGAAATCGGTGTCTCCGCCCGCATTGGGCGTCGCTTGATCATTGAGCACTCGGGTTGCATCGTCATTCATGGCAATACCAGCATGGGCGACGACTGCATCGTGCGACAAGGCGTCACCATCGGTAATCGTCGACTGGATGATCCTTTCGGTGCTCCAACTTTCGGTGATCGCGTCAATATCGGTGCTGGCGCAAAAATCCTGGGGCGCATTCAGATTGGCAGTGACGTAGAAATCGGCGCTAACGCGGTTGTACTGACGGACGTACCGGACGGCGCCCTGGCCGTTGGCGTACCGGCCCGCATCATTGTTCGCCCGGCAACTCCTGAAGCTGTCATTACAACCTTGCGCGCATGAACATGAATTCAGTCTCTGACATTCCTTGCCGGGTATCAGTCATCATCAAAGCGCTCAATGAAGAGCGCCGGATTGCGACGGCGATTGAAACCGCTTTGCGCGCCGTTGCCAAGGTAGGCGGTGAAGTGATTCTTGCTGATTCATGTTCCACCGATCGCACGATAGAAATTGCCTCGACTTATCCAATCAAGATTGTGCAGCTTGAAAATCCGGGCGAGCGATGCTGTGGTGTAGGGCCGCAACTTGGCTACCAGTTTGCCGAGGGTGAGTTCGTCTACATTCTTGATGGTGACATGGAAATGCTGGATGGCTTTCTTGAGGATGCGCTGTTCTTCATGGACAACCATCAGGACTTTGCCGGCATAGGCGGGCAGATCATCGAGAAGAACACCCATAGCCTTGAGTACATTTCGCGTATGGAGCGCAGCTCCGGGCATATGCAGGTTGGTGAAGTGGATAGACTCGATATGGGTGGCTTGTATCGCCGCAAGGCAGTCGAACAAGTGGGTTACTTCTCCAACCGCAATCTGCACAGCTATGAAGAGTTCGACCTGGCCATACGCTTGCGCGTAAAAGGCTGGCGTTTATGGCGGCTATCCAATCCCTCCGTAAACCATTATGGCCACGACACACCGCCCTATCAACTGCTGGTACGTCGATGGAAGAGCCAATACATTTGCGGGCTGGGTGAGTTGCTGCGTGCGGCCATTGGCAAGCCACATATGCCATTGGCCATGACAGGCTTGCGCGAATTGCGCATCTACATTGCCGTTCTGCTGTGGGCAGCTTTATTGGTGCTAAGTCTTGCCTTGCCATCCGACCTGGAATACAAGCTGGCCCTGTTCATACCACTCTTCATAGCGCCTTTCGTCTTGATGTATATCCGTAAGCGTTCTATCGAGAAATCCATCTATTCAGTTATCTCTTGGATATTCAATGCCGCCGGTTTGGTGCGAGGATTCATTCGCCGCCAGCGTTCACCGCAGACGCTAATCGAATCGATACACGTCCAAACCAGCAATGCTCACGTGGAGTGATTGATGCAAGAACTGAACGCACTAAGTGAACTGTTCTCACGTTTGAAACGCCTGCAGGAGCAATGACATGTACATCAACTACATCCGTCGTAAAGCCATCTTCCGCCTGGCGCAAAAAATTAATGGCGTGAAGGCGCTGGATGAAATTCCCGGCAACGTGAACACCTTGCTCATCACGGCCAAGCACGAGTTGGCTGAGACCCAGATTTATCCTTTCTATTACTACCGCAGTTACCTCAAAGAACACCACGTCCGTCATTGCGAACTGCCTTTGAGTGTTCTGATGCAACAGCTTGCCGATAACAATGCTACGCAGGTAGTAAACAGAAATATTCAACGCATTTTCTTCCAGCACGGCTTCATGATGCCGGACGAGGAGTTGGCGCGCCTGCTTAGTGCCGTCGCTGAATTATTTCCCAAAGCAAAAATCACTTTCATGGACTGGTTTGCGCCGTTGCATATCCGTTATGCCAACTGCGTTGCGCCCTACGTCGATACCTATATCAAGAAGCAGGTGTATCGGGATTTCACTCAATTCAGTGAACCGACTATCGGCGATACCAACCTGAATGATTACTACGCACGGCGCTTTAATATTGATGATGCGCCGATGCAATATTCGCCGCCTTCCGATTTCAAGGACAAGGTACGCCTGGGTAGCAACTTCAGTCTGTCGCCGCAAATGATTGATTATTTTCTAGGCGACGCTCCCACGCAAGAAAAGCGGGACATTGATCTGCACGCTCGTATCGCCGTCAATGGTGTGGCCTGGTACAAAGCCATGCGCCAGGAAGCCAAGGATGCAGTCAATCGTCTGCAAGGCATCAATATCGCAGCCGAGGGACGCGTGCGGCGCCACAAGTTTTTTGCCGAAATGCGCCGCAGCAAACTTTGCTTCAGTCCATTTGGTTATGGCGAAGTGTGCTGGCGTGACTACGAGGCCTTTGCCACCGGCGCCCTGCTCCTCAAGCCCGACATGGATCACCTGACGGTCACGCCGGAAGTCTTCGCTCCAGGACAAACCTATGTACCCTTGCGCTGGGACCTGGCCGACTTTGAGGAGAAGGTGGATTACTACTTAAAGCATGAGGACGAGCGCCGAGCCATCTGCAAACAGGCATTTGAACTGAATAAGAGCTTTCTGATGAGTGACGAGATTCCGCGGCAGATTACCGCCATCGTTAATCTGTAAGTAGCCGCACCATGAACAGCAAGCCATCCACACTCGCACACTTCGACAGTATTCAGTTGCTGCGTTTTGTGGCGGCGCTCATGGTTGTTCTGGCACATACGACCGAGGCCATGGGGCAGCGCATCATCGCGTTCAAGGGCTTGGAATTCTGGTCCACCGGCGCGGCTGGCGTGGATATTTTCTTTGTCATCAGCGGTTTTGTCATGACGATTTCCAGTCGCGCCCCGACATCCGATGCGCGTACGAATCGGGCCAATGCCTGGGACTTCATCAAGCGGCGCTTTATTCGGGTTGTGCCGCTGTACTGGTTTTACACCGTTCTGAAAATCATATCCGTGCTCGCATTGCCCGCCCTGGCGTTGCGTACCCGCCTTGAACCGGATCACATTCTGGCCTCTTTCCTTTTCATTCCTTACACCAGCCCCTGGGGCATCGTACAGCCGGTATTGCCTGTCGGCTGGACCCTGAACTTCGAGATGTTGTTTTATGCCTTGTTTGCTATTGCCATTGCATTCAATTTTCAGCGCCTGTTTTTTTGCTGCATCGGTTTCTGCCTCTTGTATATCGCCGCACACTTTGCGCCGGATGTGGCTGCATTGAATTTCTATGGTCGCTCCATTCTCTTCGAGTTTGGTATCGGCATGCTGATTGCACGCTTCCATGCCTATCGCCTACCTCTGCCTCTGGCTGCCTTGTTAGTCGCACTGGGCATTGCCTTGATCAGTGGATTTACTTCAGCAGAGGATTTGGACCGCATTTTCAAACAAGGCCTGGGAGCCGGTTTGCTGGTATTGGGTGCCATCAATCTTGAACAGGCTCCTTGGCTCAAAAGCCAGCTGCAACGAGTCTCCATCCTTGGTGACATTTCCTACTCCAGCTATTTGTGCCATTCATTTCTGGTGCCCATCAGTGTTGCCGTGTTCGGACATATCGGTCTGCTAAACGCCAGCCTGATTATTGTTCTTACTGCCTTGATCGTCTTCGTTGGAAGTCTTGCATCCTTTTTGTGGCTGGAGAAACCCATGACGGAATTTCTCAAGCAAAGATTTTTCAAGAAAAAACCCCGTGACCACTTGGCTCATACGGTGACACCCGCGCCGGAGAACTTTCGCGCCTA
>DATJIB010000264.1:0-3974 GCA_035493575.1 Rhodocyclaceae bacterium
TGGTCTGGCTGTGAATCTGGAAATCAAGCCAGCCACCGGCTACGAAGAGGTGACCGGTGCAACGGTAGCGGCCCTGGCCGTAAGCCAGCCGCCCCGCGCGGGCTTGCTGCTGTCTTCGTTTTCAGAACCAGCCCTGCTGGCAGCAAAGGCCTTGGCGCCGGAAGTCGAGCGTGCGGTACTGGTCGAGCAAATTCCCTCCGATTGGCCCGAGCTGTTAGCCCGGCATGAGGCGGTTGCGCTGCATGCCTCGGCACGCCTGCTCGATAATGTTACGGCGCAGGCCATCATCTCGGCGGGTATTCCCCTAGCCTGTTATACCGTCAATGACTTGGCCCAAGCCCGTAGTTTGCTGGCTTTGGGGGTGTCTTCGGTTTTTTCAGACCGCCCGGATTTGCTTTTAAACATGTAAGCCTCTTAACGAAGCCTTACAAATGCAGCCTAGGTCTTACAAATGAAACCGTATCTTTTGAGATGAAATTTGCGTTAATTCACTCATGGGATATCCCATACCAACCCAGAGGAGATGAACCATGAAAACAAAATTTGCTTTCGCCGCCACCCTGATTGCTTCCGTGATTGCTCTGCCAGTCATGGCCCAGACCAATATTGATCAGCGCCAAGTCAATCAGGACCGGCGCATTGAACAAGGCGAACAGTCCGGCAGCCTCACCAACCACGAGGCCAAGAGGCTGGAAAAGGGCGAGGCCCACATCGACAAGATGGAAGCCAAGGCCAAGTCGGACGGCGTCGTGAGCCAGAAGGAAAATGCCCGTATCGAGCATGCCGAAAACAAGGAAAGCCGCGCCATATACCGCCAAAAACATGATGCTCAACACGACTTCAATCACGATGGCCGCAATGATCGCCGCGAACGTCGCGTGAATCGCCGTAATTAAGTACTGCCGTATCGGCTGCTGTTGCGACAAGCCCGCTTCGGCGGGCTTTTTGCTGTCTGCGCTAGTGTTTATATGTGTCCGAATCGCGTAAAATCAGTCCTTTGCCCAATTCACTAGCCTTGCCACCATGAAAAGCGCTGAGATTCGCCAGAAGTTCCTAGATTTCTTTGCCTCCAAGGGCCACCAGATCGTTGCGTCGAGCTCCCTCGTTCCGCACGACGACCCGACCTTGTTGTTTACCAATGCTGGCATGAATCAGTTCAAGGACGTGTTCCTGGGCTTTGACAAGCGCCCCTACAACCGCGCGACCACCGCACAGAAGTGCGTGCGCGCCGGCGGCAAGCATAACGACCTGGAAAACGTTGGTTACACCGCGCGCCATCACACCTTCTTTGAAATGCTCGGCAATTTCAGCTTTGGCGATTACTTCAAGCACGACGCGATCAAATACGCGTGGGAGTTGCTGACCGAAGAGTTCAAGCTACCGAAGGAAAAGCTCTGGGTCACGGTCTATGCCGAGGACGACGAAGCTTATGAGATTTGGAACAAGGAAATTGGTGTGCCGGCCGAGCGCATTGTGCGTATTGGTGACAACAAGGGCGGCCGTTATGCTTCTGATAATTTCTGGATGATGGGTGACACCGGTCCTTGCGGCCCCTGTACCGAAATTTTCTACGATCACGGCCCACACCATTTTGGCGGCCCTCCAGGCAGCCCGGACGAGGATGGTGATCGTTACATCGAAATCTGGAACAACGTGTTCATGCAGTTCAACCGCGATGAAGCGGGTGTGATGCATAAGCTACCCAAGCCTTCGGTTGACACCGGCATGGGCATGGAGCGCATCACCGCTGTATTGCAAGGCGTGCATGCCAATTACGAAATCGATATTTTCCAGGCCCTGATCAAGGCGGCTGCGCGTGAGACGCACACCACCGACCTGGATAGCCCGTCACTTAAAGTATTGGCCGACCACATTCGCGCCTGCAGCTTCCTGATTGCTGATGGCGTGATCGCCGGTAATGAAGGCCGAGGTTATGTGCTGCGCCGGATTATTCGTCGCGCCATTCGCCATGGCTACAAGCTTGGTGCTCGTGCTGCTTTCTTCCACAAGATGGTGCCCGATCTGGTTGCCGAGATGGGCGATGCCTATCCGGAACTCAAGACCGAGCAAAAGAAGATCATCGATATTCTCAAGCTCGAAGAAGACCGCTTCTTTGCCACGATTGAAAACGGCATGGCGATTCTGGAGAGTGAGCTGGCTGCACTCGAGGCCACGGGCGCCAAAGTGTTCAACGGCGAAACCGCGTTCAAGCTGCATGACACTTATGGCTTCCCGCTTGACCTGACTGCCGACATTTGTCGTGAGCGTGAAGTGACGGTGGATAGCGCCGCTTTCGATACCGCCATGGCACGCCAGAAAGAACAAGCGCGTGCGGCGGGTAAGTTCAAGACCAATCTGGCGCTTGAGTACAGCGGCGCCAACACTAAGTTCTCTGGCTACGCGGCACTGGAAACCAAGGCCAAGATTCTGGCGCTCTACAAGGACGGCGCACCAGTCAATGAGTTGGTCGAAGGTGACACCGGCGTAGTCGTGCTGGATGACACTCCGTTCTATGCTGAGTCCGGTGGCCAGGTTGGCGACCAGGGGGAGCTCAAGGGTAGTGCAGGCATCTTCAAGGTTGAAGACACACAGAAGATTCAAGCCGCAGTGTTTGGTCATCACGGCGTTTTAAGTACTGGCAAGCTCACCGTTGGTGGCGACGTTCAAGCGCGCGTTGATATCAAGGCCCGCAATGCCACCATGCGTAATCACTCCGCGACTCACTTGATGCACAAGGCATTGCGTGAAGTGCTGGGCGAGCATGTGCAGCAAAAGGGTTCGCTGGTTGATGCCGACAAGACCCGTTTCGACTTTGCGCATAATGCGCCGGTGACGGAAGATGAGATTCGCCGTATTGAGGCTATCGTCAATGCCGAGATTCTCGCCAATGCCGCCACCGATGCACGGGTAATGTCGATCGACGATGCGCAGAAAACTGGTGCCATGATGTTGTTCGGTGAAAAGTATGGCGACGAAGTTCGCGTACTCGACATCGGTTCTTCGCGCGAACTGTGTGGTGGCACTCACGTTTCTCGCACCGGCGATATTGGCCTGTTCAAGATTCTGAGCGAGAGCGGCGTGGCTGCGGGTGTGCGTCGTATCGAAGCGACTACGGGCGTGAAGGCATTTGACTTCGTGCAGCAGCAACTCGCTACGCTGGATGCCATCAGCGCACAGATCAAGGCGCAACCGGTTGAGGCGGTGCAACGCGTTGGCCAGATTCTGGATAACGTGCGCAGTCTGGAAAAAGAACTGGCGCGTCTCAAGTCCAAGTTGGCTTCTTCGCAAGGCGATGACCTGATCAATCAGGCAGTCGACTTGAAGGGCGCCAAGGTGCTCGCTGCCAGCATGGAAGGGGCGGACGTTACGGCCTTGCGGGAGACGCTGGACAAGCTCAAAGACACATTCAAGAGCGCAGTGATTCTCTTGTCGGCAGTCAATGATGGCAAGGTCAGTTTGATTGCTGGCGTGACGGCTGATTTGACCAGCAAGGTCAAAGCCGGCGACCTGGTTAACTTCGTTGCGCAGCAAGTCGGCGGCAAGGGTGGTGGTCGTCCTGATATGGCGCAAGCGGGTGGTACCGATGCCGCAGCGTTACCGGGTGCATTGGCTTCGGTTCAATCTTGGGTGGAGCAGAAACTGTGAAGAAATTGATTTTGGTTGTGGCGCTGTCTTTTGCTGGTTTGGTGAATGCACAAACGCCGGATCGCACGCCGATCGAAGCGACGACCGGTAAGGGCGAAAAGGTCATGCTGTATCCGACCGGCAAGTGGGAGTTTGTGGATTCCGCCAAGGCCGCCGAGGCCAAGAAGGTGGCTGAGCAATTCCCAGAAAACAAGGTTCGCCCAGTCGATGCTCAGGGTGGCTGGATTCCCGGGACGCGTACTTTGATGCCGGGCGATCCTGAGTACAATCGCGGCAGCTTGGGGCGCCGTTAAGTCCTGCTAAAAACCAGCGCCCGGAAACGGCCGCTG
>DATJIB010000265.1:0-3058 GCA_035493575.1 Rhodocyclaceae bacterium
GCGTTATTACGTGCATTTCTGACGAGGCATTTTGGACAACATACTGGATCTCCTTGCCGGGCTTGGCTGGCGCGAAGCGATTCTGCTTTGGGTCATCATCTTGACGATTTATTTCGTCGTGATGGTGCTACGCCTATTGCAGCTGCCGCGCTCGGGTGATCTGCGCAATTACGACTTGCAGGCGCCGGAAATGAAAACCCCGCCGCCTGAGTTCGATGCACCGCCCGGCAGCGTTCTGGCGGGCGTGTGGGAAACCCCGACCGAACCCAGTCTGATGAGTCAGCCCTCCATGCTGGAGCGCGCCATTCAGCGTGTGAGGCCACCTGAAGCACCGGCAGCACCAATGGAAGATTTCGCCACCCAGCTCACGCATAAGAGCCTGGAAAACGAAGTACGCCAACTGCGTGAGCAACTCACGGATGCACGTAATGAAATGGGCCGTTTGCGTGATGAAGTGGCGCAACTGCATGCCGCACAGAAAGTGTCGCCGCTCTACAACGAAGCCATGGCCTTGGCCGTGCGCGGTGTGGATGCCGCAGGCGTAGCCGGACGTTGCGGGATTTCGATTGCAGAAGCCGAACTGGTGGTCGCACTGAGCAAGAAGCCGGCGCCGCCGCCAATACTTACCGAGCAAGATGAAGACATGGATGGAGGGACCTATGGCCGAAACGGACGTTTCTAGCGATACGACACATCATGACGAGGAGGTGCTGCGTCACCGCCTCTTGCGCCGCATTGCCATTGCCGGCGTGTCCATCATCAGTCTGGTCGCAGGCCTGGCCATTTTTGATGCCAACTATGTCCCTGACTCGCCGACTGCGGTGATGGTGAGTGCACCCAAGCCCGCAGAGCCTGCCGCACCCTTGCCAGTGAGCCCTGAGCCGCCCGCGCCTGCCGTGGCCGAAACCAAGCCCATCGAGCCAGAGAAGGTAACGGAAGAAAGCAAACCGGCCGACACTAAGATTGCTGAAGCCAAGCCGGCCGAGACCAAGCCTATCGATGGCAAGCACGGCACCGATAGCAAGCAGACCAAAACTGCGCTGGCCACACCGCCTGAAATGACTTCCGCACCGGTGATGGCGCCAGTACGTGAAAAGCCGCTGACCAAGCCGGCTGTGGCACAGAATGTCAGCACCAAGCCGACCAATGCTGGCCCGATTGCGCCTGAGCCAGCCAAGTCGCTGGCTAATAGCCATGCCCAGCCCGCGCGCCCTTTGAGCCAGATGGCGCAGAGCGAAGAAGCCAATCGCAAGTATCTGGTGCAAATGGGGGTGTTCAGCAACGTCAGCAATGCCGAAGAACTTCGTGCCAAACTTGAGAAAGCCGGTATCCCGTCGCAAATCGAAGCCCGCGTACAGGTAGGCCCATTTGCCACCCGTGCCGAAGCCGAAGCCGCCCAAAAGAAAATGACCGCACTGGGCCTGAATGGCCTGCTGGTCTCAGCGAGGAAATAAAACATGAATGTAACAATCACCAGCACCCGCTATGGCCTGATTGAAATTGAAGAAGACAAGGTCATCACTTTTCCACGCGGCCTGGCCGGCTTCGAGGACTGCACCCGTTTTGCCTTGCTGCATCCGGAGAGTGATGAGCCCAAGTACTACATCCTCCATTCTCTGGATGATGCCGATGTGGCCTTCAACATCAGCGATCCAGCAACATTCGGCTTCAGCTACGAAATCACCCTGGATGACGAGGTAAGCGAGTTGCTGGGGCAGCCGGATACGCCTGAGGCCGTTGCCGATGATGCAGTGCTGGTGATTTTGTTCAAAGATAGCGACGATGCGCCGCTGCGTGCCAATCTCAAAGGCCCATTGATCCTGAATCTGCAAACCCGGCGCGGTATTCAACATAGCTTCACTCGCCTTGATTACACCGTTTGAGGATAATGGCGGCTTAGGACTGTAAGCCCGCTTATCCCTGATGCACTGATCACGTTTTTTGAGGACACCCGCTATGTCACGCAAAGTTATTTCTACCCCTGACGCCCCGGCCGCTATCGGCACTTATTCGCAAGCCATTCAAGTCGGCGACACCGTATATATGTCCGGCCAGATTGGCCTCGATCCAGCGACCATGCTGGTGGTGGATGGCATTGATGCGCAGATCGTGCGCGTGTTTGAAAACCTCAAGGCCGTCGCTGCCGCGGCCGGTGGCACGCTCGATCAAGCCGTCAAGTTCAATATCTATCTGACCGACCTGTGCAACTTTGCCAAGGTCAATGAAGTCATGGCCAAGTATCTGGTGCAGCCTTATCCGGCGCGTGCGGCCATTGGCGTGGCGTCCTTGCCACGTGGCGCTTTGGTTGAGGCCGAGGCTGTCCTTTTCCTGGGTTGATTGAATCGTATGGCGGGGGAGGCTACCTTGCCCGCCATGCCGGGCATTCCTGGCGTCAACAAAGGTGTTGCCGCCAAACTCGCCAAGATCGGTCTGCGCAGCAATGAAGATCTGGCATTGCATCTGCCGCTGCGCTTTGAAGACGAAACCGCAATCACCCCGATAGCCGCTGCGCTTCCCGGCGTCAGCGTGCAGTGCGAAGTGACCGTGGTGAGCTGTGACATCACCTATCGCCCACGCCGCCAGCTGGTGGCGCGCGTGCGCGATGACAGCGGTGTGCTGGTCCTGCGCTTCCTCAACTTTTATCCAAGTCAGCAAAAGCAGCTAAAAGCCGGCGCACATCTGCGAGTGTTCGGCGAAGTACGTGGTGGCTTTCTCGGCGCTGAAATGGTTCATCCACGCTGTCAGCGTGTAGACGATAACGAACCCTTGCCGCAGACCCTGACGCCCGTCTATCCGACCACTGCAGGTGTCGGCCAGGGCACCATGCGGCGCCTGGTGGAGAAAGCACTCAAGGTCGCCAATTTGGCCGAGACTTTGCCCGCCGCTATTTTGCAAAAGCACAAGCTGGCGCCATTTGCCGAAAGCATTCAACTACTGCATCAGCCGCCGCCGGCCGAGTTTGGTGAATCACTCGATCGTGTCCAGCAACAAGCCTGGCAGCGCGTGCGCTTTGATGAACTGTTGGCGCAGCAGATCTCGCTGCGCCGCGCTTACATTC
>DATJIB010000266.1:0-2252 GCA_035493575.1 Rhodocyclaceae bacterium
TAGACGCTATTGCGATCACGCTGACGCATGATTTCACTATCGATACGAAAACCGTAGCAGACCAAGGTACGCAGAATCGCTGATTCATGCTCGATCTTGCAGCGCGGGGCGTCGACATCCTCGATACGCACCAGCCATTCACCCCTGTGCGTGCGCGCCTCTAGATAACTGCCGACTGCGGCGATCAGTGAACCGAAGTGCAATGGGCCGGTCGGTGAGGGGGCAAAGCGACCACGATAGGAGGAAAAAGAAGACATGCGCAGCAAGGCAAAACAATGAGTTCGAATGATAAAGCCCGATGCAGCATTCGGGGCTCTTCAAGGATTAAGGCGTGGGCTTCAGTTGGCGCGTAAATATTTGGCCAGCATTTGTTCAAGGGTTTGTATGTTGGCGGGCTTGACCATGAATTCATCCATGCCCGCGGCAAGGCAGCGGTTGCGATCGGCCTCGAAAGCGCCCGCAGTGAGTGCAATGATGGGAATGCGGGAATGCTTATGTGATGTTTCCCATGCGCGGATTTCCTCTGTTGCCGCAAAGCCATCCATGACCGGCATCTGACAATCCATGATGATCAACGCTGGCGGCTTGCCCTGGGTAACGGCATTGACAGCCTTGAGGCCATTGTCAACACAGCTGACGGAGTAGCCACACTTGTTAACCATGGCGACAATCACGGCTTGATTGATGGCATTGTCTTCAACCAGCAGAATGTGACCCGCCGCGCCCTTGGCGGGGCTGACCTCAGGAATGTTCGCTGGCGGTGTCGCTGGTATCAGCGTCCGAACTTGAGCTCGTGTGTCGCTTTCGTCGGGCAAGGCCACGGCAGGAATGCGAATCCAGAAGTGCGCGCCGTGGCCAGGCGTGCTGCTGCAACCGGCTTCGCCACCCATCAACTCAGTCAGGCTGCGGACGATAGACAGCCCCAGTCCCGTGCCGCCGTGTTGCCGCGTATTGCTGTCATCCACCTGGGAGAAGGGCTGGAACAGCAGGGGTAATTTATCTGCCGGTACCCCAATGCCGGTATCGCGGACATTGAACTCGAGCACCGCGCCATTCTCATCACGACTAAGCTCGCCACCAGTGATGGAAATGCTGCCCGACGGCGTGAACTTGATCGCGTTATTCACCAGGTTAGACAGAATCTGGCGTAAGCGCATCGTGTCGGCTTCGTAACGCAACTGCGGCAAGCCTTGCCATACAGCCGTGAGCACCAGATTTTTTTCCTGCGCCATATCGCGGAACAAAGCCTGGGTTTCACTCAGCAATTGATGCGGTGAAAATATCGCCGGCTTGAGTTCCAGTTTGCCGGCCTCCACCTTGGACAAATCAAGAATGTCATTGAGCAAGGTCAGCAGGGTTTGGCCGGAGCTCAAGATGGTGCGCGCAAACTCCTGCGCCTCTCCTGGCTTGAGATCCGGCATCAGGAGCAATTGCGCCATGCCGAGAATGCCGTTGAGCGGGGTACGAATTTCATGCGACATCGTCGCCAGAAATGCGCCTTTGGCACGATTGGCGGCTTCTGCCTGATGGCGTGCAGTGTGCAGCGCACTGATGTCGCCAAACAGGACAACGCAGTTAGTCATCTGCCCCGCTTTGTTGCGCAAGGTATTGATGGCTAACAGATGGGGATGCACGTCACCGTTTTTGAGTTTTTGCCAGATCTCGCCACGCCAGGAACCATGCTCGGTGATCTGCTTGCGCAGCTCATCGTAAAAGGCGTCCGGGTGGTAATCGGAGCGCAACAGGCTGAGCTCCTTATCTCTGACTTCGTCGAGCTCATAGCCGGTGATTTTGGTGAAGGCATGATTGGCGGTGACGACACGCCCTTGGGCATCAGTCACAACGATCGCTTCGTCGGAGGCCTCGAACACTTCGGCAATCAATTGCCGGTTGCGCTCGGTATGGCGATAGAACACGAATAGAAATGAAGTAAGTGCCAGTGACAGGCAGATAAAGGCCACGCCATACAGAAAGGCTTTTACATACCAGCCGTAAAGAAACTCTTCGGGAGAGCGGCCGATCACGATCAGATAGGGCAGCCCTTCCAGTTTGCGGAACACAAACAGACGATTGACACCGTCGACCTTGGAGACGTTCTCGTAATGGAAAGTGGTCAGGCCGGCACTGATCCCCGCTTTGGCGGGCGTATCGAATTGCTTGCCGATCTGCTCAGGCAAGGCCGGATGGCGTGAGAGCAGGCGTAGGTTGACGTCGAAGAGCGAGACGTTGCTGCGTGGTTCGATATCAAGTTT
>DATJIB010000267.1:0-7647 GCA_035493575.1 Rhodocyclaceae bacterium
TGGCCCTCACCAAAGTACCGGTGTATGGCCCGGCCGCCGAACATGACAAGATTACCATGCTGACCCATACGCTGAACGACGGCGATACGGTAAAGCTGCCTGATTTCGAGCTTGAATTCAGGGTACTGGATGTAGGTGGCCATACCCTGGGCCATATTGCCTATTTTGGTCAGGTGGATGGCGTCAATACGGTCTTTTGTGGCGACACCCTGTTTGCCGGCGGCTGTGGCCGCATCTTTGACGGCACAGCGCAACAAATGTGGCATTCGCTCAGTAAGTTAGCAGCCTTGCCCGCCGATACTCGAGTGTATTGTGCGCACGAATACACCCAGTCGAATATGCGTTTTGCGCTGGCGGTAGAACCGGGCAATAGCGCCCTGCAAGAACGTAATATGCTGGTCGCTGCGCAACGTGAAGCCAATCAAGCCACCGTGCCATCCACCCTGTCGGATGAGCTGGCCACGAATCCTTTCCTGCGCTGGAGTTCACCCGAGGTCATTAGCGCCGCGCAACGCTTCACTCATGATGCAAATCTGAAAGACCCTGCCGGTGTATTTGCGGCGATCCGCGAATGGAAGAACGTGTTCTGAAACACTTTTTACATTGACGGGGCTGTCAGCAATTGGCTAAGATGCGCCCTTCCTCGCACGCACCGACCACGCTGCTACCCGGCATGACGTGTGCGTAGTTTCCCTCCGAGTGCAAACTCTCACCGCCCGTCATTGATGTCCAAAACGCGTCACTTACTGTCTGCGACTACCCGGATTCTTTGCAGCTTCTGCTTCATTGGCAGCGTGCTGGCAAGCGGCGCTGTGCACGCGGAAAGTGTGCGGGACGGCAAGCTGCAATTAACACCTGAGTTAGCGATTCCGCCGACCACCGATGCCTACGGACAAGAGGTCACACCTCCAGCGGCCAAATCGTCCCTGGTACTGACACCACCCGCCACGACAACCGTGCGTGACGACGAACCGCGCATTGTCACCATTGATTTGACCAAGCCCGCCGACGACTTGCTGCAACGCCTGCGCAATGGCTTTGCCATGCCGGACTTAAACAGCCCCTTGGTGGCCAATCGCCAGGCCTGGTATCTGAACAACCCTGAATACATCAAGCGTGTGCTGGAACGCAGCAAGCGCTATATGTACTTTATCGTCGCCGCACTTGAAGAGCGCGGCATGCCGACCGAACTGGCCTTGCTGCCCATTGTCGAGAGTGCCTACAACCCACTCGCCATGTCACGTGCCAAGGCTTTGGGCATGTGGCAATTCATCCCTTCGACGGGCAAGAACTATCGTCTTGAGCAAACCTGGTGGAAGGACGAGCGCCGCGACATCATCGCCTCGACCAATGCTGCATTGGATTACCTGCAGGCTGTTTATGAAATGCATGGCGACTGGCAATTGGCGCTGGCATCGTACAACTGGGGTGAAGGCGCCGTGGCCCGCGCCATCGCCAAGAACCGCGCCAAAGGCCTGCCGACTGATTATCTGAGCCTGAACATGCCAGAGGAAACACGTTACTACGTGCCCAAGCTGCAGGCCATCAAGAACATCATCGCGCAACCGGAAGTATATGGACTGGTGTTGCCCAGCATGCCGAACCGCCCTTACTTCGGCACGGTAGACAAACCCGGTGACATGGATGTCACCCTGGCCGCCAAGCTGGCCGAAATTCCGATGGATGAATTCATTGCCCTGAATCCTGCCTATCAACGCCCGGTGATTCCGGGTAGCAGCAAATCTCCGCTCGTCCTTCCAGCCGACAAGATCCAAATCTTCCGCGACAATCTGAACATTCACGAAGCGCAAGACAAACCGCTATCTGCCTGGAAAACCTACACCCTGAAGAAGGGCGAAAAACTCGACGCCATTGCCGCTCGTTACGACGTCAGCACGGCACGCCTCAAACAGCTGAACAGCATTGGACCACGCACCAAGGTTGGCCCGGGCTTCACGCTGCTGGTGCCGGGCAAGGATGCACCGCACGATAGCCAGCTGGCTGCACTCGATGCCAAGCTGCCGGATGCACCGTCCGAGTCATCATCAAGCGCGCATTGCAAGACGGTGAAAAAGGGCAAGAAAAAAGTTACGGTGTGCAGCGCACCCAAAGGCAAAACCACTAATTCCAAGAGCAGTGCCAAAGAAAAAACCGGTGCTAAAGGCGCGGGCAAAAGCTCTGCCAAGTCAGCGGCCAAATCAAACGGCAAAGCTAAGAGTCCCGCCAAAGCCAGCGCCAAAGCAGCGCCGGCTAAAAAGCACAAACACTGATTAAGCTGCGGCGCCGCGCATACGGGTGAAAGCCGCGGCCAGCAGCTCTTGCGTATAGGCGTTTTGTGGTCGGCTCAGTACATCATCGGCACTGCCGTGCTCAACAATCTTGCCCTTGTACATCACCGCCACGTCGTCGGCCAGATAGTCGACCACCGCCATATTGTGGGTAATGAAAAGATAGGCCAGCCCCAGCTTGTCTTGCAGGTCATGCAAGAGATTCACGATCTGCGCCTGTACTGAAACATCCAGCGCACTGGTTGGCTCATCGCAAATCAAAAGTTTTGGATTGACCGCCAGGGCACGCGCAATCGCGATGCGCTGACGTTGCCCACCAGAAAACTCATGCGGATAGCGTGTCGCCATATCAGCGCGCAAACCCACCTGCCCAAGCAGCTCGGCAATGCGTGCCTCGACATCCTGTTTGGAGAGTTTCTGGCCGAGTGCCTGCATGCCTTCGGCAATAATGGCGCCGACACGCATGCGCGGATTCAGCGAAGAAAATGGATCCTGGAACACCATCTGAGCTTGAGCACGCAGCGGACGCAGGGCATGCGCCGACAAACCCGTGAGTTCTTGACCGGCCAACTGCACACTGCCGCTGCTCGGTTGCAGCAATTGCAGGATGGCTTTGCCAACGGTGGTCTTGCCGCAACCGGACTCGCCCACCAAAGCCAGGGTCCGTCCGGCCGGCAATGCAAACGAGACGCCATCGACTGCACGTACGTGCCCGACCGTGCGTTGCAGCAGGCCCTTCTGAATCGGAAAGTGGACTTTCAGGTCGCACACCTGCAACAAGGTGTTGGTTTGCACGCGTGCTATCTCGGCAGCAGGCTTGGGCGGGGCGGCCTTGATGACCGTATTCATGCCGACCTGCTGCGGGTCAAACAAATGGCAACGCACTTGCTGCTTGCCGTGAATCGAATACCAAGCCGGCTCGATTGTTTTGCAATGACTCATGGCCGACGCGCAGCGCGGCGTGAAGCGGCAACCGGTGTGCTGCGTATCCAGCGGCGGCACCATGCCGGGAATGGTTTCCAGGCGCTGGCCACGCCCTGCCCGTTCAGGCAGAGACGCAAACAATTTTTGCGAATACGGATGAGCGGGGTTGGCGAAGAACTGATCGCGCGGCGCAACTTCAATCAACTGCCCTGCATACATCACGCCAACATGATCGGCCATGCGTTCGACCACACCCAGATCATGCGTGATCAACAAGATGCCCATGCCGCGTTCCTGCTGCAGCTTCTTGAGCAAGTCCAGCACTTGGGCCTGGATAGTCACATCCAGCGCAGTGGTCGGCTCATCGGCGATCAGCAGTTCAGGATCGCCCGCCAGTGCCATGGCAATCATGGCGCGTTGCTTCATGCCGCCAGACAGCTGGAAGGGATACTCATCCAGACGCCGCTCGGCATCCGGCAAACCCACCGACTCAAGCAACTCAAGCGCACGCTGGCGGGCCGAACCATTTCTTAGGCCACAGTGCAGCGCCAGTACTTCGCCGATTTGTTGACCAATAGTCATGACCGGATTCAGGCTGGTGGCTGGCTCCTGGAAAATCATGCCGATGCCGCCGCCGCGTACCCGGCGCATTTCGACTTCAGGCAGGTCGAGCAGATTCTGCTTGGCGTAGTCGACCAGCCCACCTTGTACCCGCGCAGCCGGTGGCAACAACCGCATGATGGCCAAAGCCGTCATCGACTTGCCGCAACCCGACTCGCCCAGCAAGGCAAAGGTCTGGCCCGGCTTGATTTCGAACGACACGGCGTCCACCGGTTTGCCTGCGCCTATCTGTACGGACAAATCCTTGACGCTGAGGAGACTCATGACACTCTCCCGCGTGGATCAAATGCATCACGTACGGTATCGGCGAACAGATTCGCCGCCAGCACCAGTACAAACATGAAACAGAAGGCGGCCACCAGAGACCACCACACCATGGGCTCGCGCGCCAACTCCATACGTGCCGTGTTGATCATGGTGCCAAAACTGATGGTGGCAGGATCGACACCAATGCCGATATAAGAAAGCACCGCTTCAGCCAAAACCAAACTGGAGAAATTCATCACCAACGTGATCATGACGATATGCATCACATTCGGCAGTATGTGGCGAGCCATGATGGCCCATGAAGAAACGCCAAAAGCCTGAGCGGCCTGCACAAACTCAAGCTCGCGCAACTTCAGGGTTTCGGCCCTGAGCAAACGACACAAGCCCGTCCAGCTCGTGATGCCCATGATCAGGCACAAGGACAGCAGACGCGCATCGGAACGTTCAGCTGCAGTGGCAAACCAGTCCGGATGGGTATCGATCACCACTTGCATCATGAGCATGGATGCCGCAATCAGCAGCACATCCGGTATCGAGTTCAGCACGGTGTAGACGTACTGAATCACGTCATCAATCCAGCCGCTCTTGTATCCGGCAAGGATGCCGAACAGCAAGGCTGCGGGCAGCATCACCAATGTGGTCAGCGTACCCAGCAGTAAGCCCGTGCGAATACTTTTGAGGGTCAGGTACAAAACGTCCTGCCCTACCTTGTCTGTGCCAAATACATGGTAATAAGGCGCTAGCGCCACAATCACCCCACCGACTGCAAACATGCCGGCGAGGGTAATCGCAGCGGCCTGCCAGGCAAACCAGGGTGCGCAAGCCAACACGATCCGGCGCAAGGAAAACACCAGCGCACTGCCAAGCAGCAAGGCGCCAAGCAGTCCGATCACAATATGCTTGGCTACATCGCCAGCCCATTCGTCTTCATTGCTCAAATGCTGACCACCGAACTTGAGGCGCGGGAAATCGCGCCCCACGCTTTTGCCAGCAGAATCAGTCAGGCTTTCCTTGGCAAACAGGTGCATCGCCAATGGCGCGGAATAGGTTTTTTCGGTGCGTGTCTTTTGCGTATGCAACACCGCATCCAGCACCGAGACAACCTCAACGGAATATTGCTGAGACTCGCCCGCCTTGCCGGCCAGGCGTTCGCGGTAGTGCACCGAGTCGAGCAAGGCGACCACAACAAAGAAAACCAATATCGTCGCTGCCGCCACACCAATGCGACTGGCGCCGACTTGGCGCCAGGCCGCGCAGAGTTGCGGATTGCGCCTGGCCCACCAAGCCGCGCCTATGCTGATGAATACCAGCAGGAACAATAAAATATCGGACCACAACAGGACAGGTTTCATCAGCTCAGCCTGATCCGTGGGTCAACCAGCGTGTAGGAAATATCAGTCAGCCACAGGCCGATGATGTAGAGCACCGAGCCGATAAAGACCATGGCGCGAACCACCGCAAAATCTTGCGCACTAATGGCGTCAATCGTGTAGCTGCCCAAACCGGGAATGCCGAAAAAGGATTCGATCAGAAGGCTGCCCAGAAAGAGGCCCGGGATCACCACCACCACGCCGGTCAAAATCGGAATCATGGCGTTCTTGAGCACGTGCCGGAACAGCACCGTCAGTTCGGACAAGCCCTTGGCCCGCGCAGTGCGCACATAGTCGCGATTGCACTCTTCCAGGAAAATGGTGCGATACCAGCGCGCCGAACCGCCGATGCCGCTGACTACGGCAATGACAACAGGCAATATCAAAAAGCGCCCCGCATCCAGCCCCGGCCCCAGACCGGAGATCGGCACCAGATGCCAGACCTTGCTGACCAGCCATTGCCCACCGATGATGTAGAACAAGCTTGAAATCGACATCATCGCCACGCACACCACCACACCGGTGAGATCCAGATACGTGCCGCGGAAGAACACCAGCAAGAGCGCAAATGAAATCGCTACCCACAGACCGAGAATAAACACCGGAATGGCAATCGCCAACGAGGGGCCCATGCGTGAACGAATTTCAGTACTGATATCGCGGCCATCATCCGCACGGCCAAAGTCGAATGCAAACATGCTGACCGATTTGTCATAGAAGATGGTGTCGCTGAGCTTGGCGCTGCCCTGAGCCTGGGCGTTCCACAGTAGTGGCTTGTCGTAACCGCGCTCGGCCTTCCATTTGGCAATCGCGTCCGGCGTAACCCGTTTGGTGCCCAGCTGCATGCGCGCCATGTCATCCGGAGTATTCACCACAAAGAACAATGCGAAGGTGATGAGGTTCACCCCGATCAATATGGGAATGGCATAGAGGAAACGCCGGATTAAATACGTCAGCATGGGCTGCAGTTTATCCGAGCTGGCACGGCTTCGGTATCATGCAGGCTTATGCAAAGTGGAAATCCTTGATGCTTGAGACCTTTTCTCATCACGCCATGCTGGCTGCACCACTGTTCGTACTGGTGCTGGTTGGCTATATGTTGATGCGTTTTGGCCACTGGCCGAGCGAAGTTGCCGACGCGTTGACGCGCTTTGTTTTCAATGTGGCCATGCCGGCGCTGCTGTTTCACCTGATGAGCAACTTTTCCACCCTGCCGCCGGTGGATGCGCGCCTGCTGATTGCCTTCTTTGGCGGCTGCATTATTGTTTTCATCATTGGCCGCCTGGTGGCCTGGAAAATGTTCGGTCTTGATGGCGTTAGCCAGTCGGTGTTTGCTTTAGGCGGCATCTTTTCCAACAACGTGCTCCTGGGCATCCCCCTGGCCAAGCTGCTGCTCGGGGACGACTCCCTACCCTCCGCAGCCCTCGTCATCGCCTTCAACGCCCTGACGCTGTGGACCATGGTCACCATTTCGGTGGAATGGGCACGCCATGGTGAGCTTTCGGTCAAGGGTTTCGGCAATACCGCCAAGAACGTACTGACCAACCCCCTGGTGGCCGCTATTGTTCTGGGCACGCTGTTCGGCCTGACCGGCCTGCCCTTACCGCGTCTGGTAGACGAACCCCTGGTCTTGATCGGGTCTGCCACCATGCCGATGGCATTGGTTGCGCTGGGCATGGGCCTGGCCGAATACGGGATCAAGCAAGGCTGGCAACAGAGCGTGGCCATCACTATTCTTAAACTGGTCGTCCAGCCTTTGGTGGTGTGGCTGATTGCCTATCTGATTGGCCTGCCGAGAATGGAAACCCGTACTGTGGTGTTGCTCGCTTCCATATCGACAGGTATCAATGTCTATTTGATGTCGCGCCAGTTCAAGGCTGTCGAAGGTCCGGTGGCTTCGGCGCTGGTATTAAGTACTATCGTTGCAGCGATTACCGTACCGCTGCTGATCACGCTGACTGAATAGGAGAGCACGATGTTATTACTGCGCAGTGCTGCTATTCGCCGTCTTGAAGCCTCTCACCTTGCCACCGCAAAACCGCCCTTGATGGAACGTGCCGGCGTTGCCGCCGCCGATCAGGCTTGCGAGATGCTGGCTGGCAAAAGCGGTACCACCTTGATCTTTGCCGGCGCTGGCAACAACGGTGGCGATGCCTATGTCTGCGCCCGCCACTTGC
>DATJIB010000268.1:0-3665 GCA_035493575.1 Rhodocyclaceae bacterium
GGTCATCACCCGGTCGAAATGGCTGCGACGCTCGCCGCTGCCCGCGGCGCTTTTCCAGGTCGCCGCATTGTGCTGGCCTTCCAGCCGCACCGCTTTACTCGCACCCGCGACTGCTTCGAGGATTTCGTCAAGGTCTTATCGACCGTCGATGCGCTCTTGCTCGGTGAGGTTTATGCGGCCGGCGAAGCACCGATCGTGGCAGCCGATGCACGTACGTTGGCCCGCGCTGTGCGAGTGGCTGGCAAGGTCGAACCGCTGTTTGTTGAAGAGATTACTGATATGCCGCAAGCCATTCTCGACGCCGCTCGTCCCGGCGATGTGGTGATGACCATGGGTGCGGGTTCGGTCGGCAACGTAGCGGCCCGAGTGCTGGAGTTACGCGCTGAACTATGAATCAGCAAGCGACCTTTCGCGGTGAGCTGCGCAGCAATGAGCCCATGGCTCGCCATGTGTCATGGCGAGCCGGTGGCCCGACTGCGCGCGCTGCGTGGCCGCTGGATGTGGACGATTGCGCGACTTTCCTTGGCAGCCTGCCAGCGAATGAAGAAGTGATGATGGTGGGTCTGGGTTCCAACCTGCTGGTACGCGATGGTGGCTTTGACGGCACGGTGGTGTTCACGCATGGGGCTTTGAAAAAATTACAGCTCGAAGACGACGGCACAATTTACGCAGAGGCCGGTGTGGCCTCGCCCAAGGTAGCGCGTTTTGCCGCGACACATGATCTGTCTGGCGCTGAGTTTCTGGCGGGTATTCCGGGAACTATCGGCGGTGCCTTGGCGATGAACGCCGGTTGCTATGGCGCCGAGACCTGGCCGGTGGTGGAGCGCGTGCTGATGCTGGGCCGCGATGGTGAACGTAGGGTACGCACGCCGGCTGAATTCGAGATTGGCTATCGTCATATGCGCCAGCTGAAGGGCGTCGGCGAAGTGTTTGCCGCTGCCTGGCTGCGCTTTCCCAAAGGTGATGGCGAAGCGTCGCGAGTGCGGATCCGGGAGTTGCTGGAGCGCCGGATTTCGACTCAGCCTTTGCAGTTGGCGAATGCCGGATCCGTGTTTCGCAACCCCCCTGGCGACCATGCCGCACGTCTGATTGAGGCAGCCGGTTTGAAAGGCGTGAAGCTAGGCGGCGCGCAGGTTTCGGAAAAGCACGCCAATTTCATCGTTAATCCACAGGGCATGGCAAGCGCTTCTGAGATAGAAATGCTAATTGGCCGAATTCAGGTCGAAGTAAAGCAAAAGTTTGGTGTCGCATTGGAGTGCGAAGTGCGCATTGTCGGTAATGCAAAGCGCAATACGAACGTAAGTGAATCAGAGGTGAAGGCTTGAGCGGTAAGGGTTTCGGTAAGGTGGCAGTGTTGTTCGGTGGTACGTCCGCCGAGCGTGAAGTGTCACTAAAAAGCGGTAATGCCGTGTTGTCCGCGTTGCGGGCCGCAGGCGTGGATGCGCATGCATTCGATCCGGCGGCGCGTCCGCTTGAAGATTTGCAGCGAGAAGATTTCAAGATCGCGTTTATTGCTTTGCATGGACGCGGTGGTGAAGACGGTTCGGTACAAGGGGCGCTGGATTTGCTCGGCATCCCTTATACCGGGAGCGATATTTTGGCTTCGGCTCTGGCCATGGACAAGTGGCGGACCAAGCTGGTTTGGCAGGGAGCGAATTTGCCGGTGGCTGATTTTGTGATTCTTGACGACGACAGTGATTTCGCAGCGGTGGAAGCCCAGCTGGGCCTGCCCCTGTTCGTCAAGCCAGCCAACGAAGGCTCAAGCATCGGCATCAGCAAGGTCAAGCTTGCGGGTGGTCTCAAGGCCGCCTACGAGGAAGCTGCCAAGTACGACAGCATCGTCATGGCAGAGAGCTTTCTGGCCGGCGGCGAGTTCACGGTCGGCATTCTGGGTACCGGCAAAAACGCCAAGGCGCTGCCGCCAATCCGCATTGTGCCAAGCACCGAGTTCTACGATTTTGAAGCCAAGTATTTGCGTGATGACACCGAATATCGCATTCCGAGTGGTTTGTCCGCAGCCGAAGAAAACGAAATGCAGCAACTGGCTTTGCGCGCCTACAAGGTTATCGGCAGCCGCGGCTGGGGCCGTGTGGATGTGATGCAAGACGCGGCTGGTAAGAATTACTGTCTGGAGATCAATACCGCTCCGGGCATGACGGACCACTCCTTGGTGCCGATGGCGGCCAAGGCAGCGGGCATTCCTTTTCAGGCATTGGTCGTTCAATTGTTGGAGGACGCGAGTCGTGTTTAAAGGCCGTTTCGGTTCGGGTAAGGAGCCAAGCATGGGTCATCGCCCAGCGCCAAGCTCGCCCATGAAACCGAGCGGGAAACCTACTCGCGCCAATAAACCGACCAAGCCTGCCAAGCAGGAAAGTGATGGCTTTTGGCAACAACCGGCCTTGATGAACCTGGTCGCCGATGTACTGATCATTGGCTCTAGTGCGGCATTTGCCTGGACCGCCGTGATTGCGCTGCAACGTCTGCCGTTCTATCCGCTTCGAGAAGTGCAAGTGGTGAGCGAGCTGAATCAGGTGCAGCGTGCGCAGATCGAGAATGCGGCGCGTGGCGTGGTCAATGGCAACTTTTTCACCGTGAATATCGATGGCGCGCGTGCTGCCTTTGAAAAACTGCCATGGGTGCGTCGCGTTGAAGTGCGCCGTCAGTGGCCCGACAGTATTGAATTGAGTATTGAGGAACACGTACCGGTGGCGCGCTGGCGTGCAGCGGACGGCGAGTCGCGTCTCGTGAATACCTTTGGCGAGGTGTTCCTCGGCAATGTCGATTTGCCATTGCCGACTTTCTCGGGCCCTGAAGGTAGTGCGCCGGAAGTGCTCGCACGTTACAAAGAATTTGATGCATCGCTGTCCAAGATAGGTCAGCACGCCAAGGCCGTGGCCTTAAGTCCACGTGAGGCTTGGCAAGTGCGCCTGGATAACGGGCTGCTGCTCGACCTTGGCCGCGATCAGACCAAGCTGCCGCTGGCTGAGCGCATGGCGCGTTTTACCGAACATTATCCAACTGCAATCAAACGTAGCCAGATGCATGTGGTGGCTGTGGATATGCGTTATCCGAACGGCTTCTCCCTGCGCCCTGCGCGTAATGACAACAAGAGCAATCAATCCTGATGAGTAAAGAAAAAACTCGCGACCTGATCGTCGGCCTCGATATCGGCACCTCCAAGATTCTGGCGGTGGTGGCTGAGCTCACCCCCGAGGGCGAGCTGACTATACTCGGTCTGGGCACCCAGGAGTCAAAGGGCTTGAAGAAGGGCGTGGTCGTCAATATCGAGGCCACCGTGAATGCGATTTCGCGCGCGATTGCCGAAGTTGAAATGATGGCCGGCTGCAAGGTTAAAGAGGTCTATACCGGTATCGCTGGCAGCCATATCAAGAGCAAAGACTCCAACGGCATGGCCGTGGTGCGCGACAAGGAAGTGACGCAATACGACGTCGAGCGCGCGATTGAAGCTGCCAACGCGACACCGATTTCCGCCGATGACCAGATTCTGCATACGCTGGTGCAAGAGTTCATTGTCGATGGTCAGGACGGCGTCAAAGAGCCTATCGGCATGGATGCGCGCCGTCTTGAAGTGCGCGTGCATTTGGTGACTGGCGCGGTGACGGCAGTGCAGAACATCGTCAAGTGCGTACATCGATGCGGCCTGG
>DATJIB010000269.1:0-4545 GCA_035493575.1 Rhodocyclaceae bacterium
AACATGTATTGCTCGCCAGGCGTCAGGAAGACCGTCTCTACTTCAGGATAGAGGTTGCGGTTCATGCCTGCCATCTGGAATTCGTATTCAAAATCGGACACGGCGCGCAGGCCGCGCAGGATGACATGAGCGCCATTCTGCTGCATGAACTCCATGAGCAGGCAGTCAAAGCCCAGCACCTTTACGTTCGGCAAATCCTTGAGCACCTCCTTGGCCAGCGCGACGCGCTCTTCCAGGGCGAAGAACGGCTTCTTGTTGCGACTTTCTGCGACACCGACGATAACTGTGCCAAACAGACTGGCGGCGCGGCGAACCAGATCTTCGTGACCGTTGGTAAGTGGATCGAAAGTACCCGGATAAACCGCAATGTGCTTGCTCATGATGTGTGTTCCAGCAAATGAAAATACACCTGCCCGGCGTGGCCTTGCTTGACCACTTGCCAGTCCCCTAATGCATCTAACGGCTGCTCTGCCTCGGCGTAAATTCGCGCGCCCGGTGCCGCCAATTGCGGCAGCAGGGGTACCACCTTGTCGAGTAATCCCTTGTTATAAGGTGGGTCGAGGAAGATCAGGTCAAAACCCGATGCAGGGGTGAATTTTAGCGCATCGCCGGCCACAAGCCGCACTTGCGGCAACTTAAGCAGTGCCAAGTGAGCTTTAAGCGCCAGCATGGCTTTGGCATCGCGTTCGACCAAGGTGACCTGGCTGGCGCCACGCGATGCCGCTTCGAAGCCGAGAATACCGCTCCCGGCGAACAAATCGAGGCAAGTCAAACCGGTCAGGTCCTGGCCTAGCCAGTTGAACAAGGTCTCACGCACGCGATCAGGCGTGGGACGCAGACCGGCCACATCTGCCACCTCAATCAGGCGGCTACGATGGGTGCCGCCAGTAATACGAATCCGGCTCATGGGCTAACGCTAGTGTCCTTGCCGGCGCCAACGATTACCGTGACCAGCTTGTCACGACTGACATGGCTCTTGAATGCAGCCCGCACCTGCTCTGCCGTAATCGAGTTGATCAGGCGCGGATAGTCGTCCAAGTAGTTAAGCGGCAGGCCATAGAAACCAATCGCCGACAGATAACTCAGGAGCTTGGCGTTGCTATCGATGCGCAGCGCCAGGCCATCAACGATGTATTGCTTGGCGGCTTTCAATTCAGCCTCGCTTGGACCAGTTTTCAGATACTCATCGAGTACGCTGTCTACGACTTTCAGCGCGGCATCGGCCTGTTCGCTTCTAGTCTGCAGACCGATCTGGAAAGGTCCTTCGAGCAATTGCGGCGCGAAATACGAATGCACATCATAGGCATAGCCACGTTTCTCGCGCACTTCCTTCATCAGGCGCGACACAAAACCGCCGCCACCCAGAGAATAGTTTCCGACCAGCAATGCGTAATACTCAGGGTCACTACGCTTGACCGACGGCATACCGATGGCGATATGGGTCTGCGCCGAAGGATGGGTGATGCGTAGCGTCTGCGCCTGTGGCAAAACTACTGGCGGTGTGGCAGGCAACGCTTCACGGCTAGGCAAGGCAGCGGCCAGATCAGCGGCGATGGCTTCTGCTTCGGCACGACTGATGGCGCCGATCATGGAAATCACAGCACCGTTCGAGGTGTAGTTGCGCTTGTAGAACGCCACGATGTCATCGCGCGTAATCGAGGCCACCGTCTCAACACTAGCCGAACGGCCATATGGATGGCCGGGATAAGTTGCCGCAGAGAAGTTCTTTGCCAGCACTGTCCCCGGACGCGTATCCGCTTCCTGAATCGCTGCGATGGTGCGGGCCTTTTCCCGGGCCAAAACATCGGCAGGGAAAGTCGGGCTGCTGAGCAAGGTCTTCAGCAAACTCAAGGCGCCATTGCGTTGGGCCGGATCAGTCAGGGTCCGCAAGGTAATGCCGGTGCGATCGCTGTCAGCACTACCGCCCATCTGAATGCCTAGATCGACAACACGTTCAGCAATCGCATCTTCATTCATGTCACCTGCGCCCGCATCCAGCAGGCCGTAAGTCAGGCTGGCCAAGCCGGCCTTGCCTGCGGGAACCTGAGTGCCGCCCGCTGGAATATCCAGCTTGATATCCAGAATCGGAATCGCATCCGTGGCGACAAAATAGACGCGTGCGCCAGTTGGCGTGGTCCAGTGTTCAATCTTTACACCCGCCTGGGCCATGCCCGAGAGCAGCAGGCAGGCTGCCGCGGCAAATAGTTTTTTAGTGTTCATGGTGTCCTCAGTGCTTAAGCGGCAAGGCTGGTTTCTTCGGCGCGTTCGGGTCGATAGGCTGCGGGTCCAGCACTGCAATCGTCAGCACATCGTCACTGAAATATTTTTTCGCTACGGCCTGAACATCCGCAGCCGTCACAGCCTTGAGCTTTTCCAGAATGCGATCGATATTTTTCCAGTGAAAACCAGAGGCCTCCATGCCGCCGATTTCCATTGCCTGTGCCATCATCGAGTCGCGTTTGTACACTTGCGATGCAACCAACTGAACCTTGATGCGCGCCAGCTCGGCTTCATCCACACCTGAATCCTGGATGCGTTTCAACTCGCCGCGCAATGCGGCTTCCAGTTCCGCCACGCTATGCCCTTCGGCCGGTTGTCCGTCCATCACAAACTGGCTTTCGCCACGCAAGGTCGCGTCATAGCCAGCACCTGCGGACTGGGCGATGCGTGTCTCACGCACCAGCTTGCGTGACAGGCGAGACGCCTCGTTGCCATCCAATACCGCAGAGAGAACCTGCAGTGCATACGGATCGCTGTCCTTTTCTACGTCCTTGAGCTTGGGCACTTTCCAGGCCATGGCGATATACGGCAGGCTGGAGGGTGCCTTGATCGTGACGCGCTTGATGCCGGTCTGCGGCGGTTCTACCTGCGGCTTGCGCACGGGCAATGCATGCGGTTTGATTTGCCCATAGTATTTCTCGGCCAGCTTGAATACTTCGTCCTTGTTCACGTCGCCGACGATCACGACATAGGCATTGCTCGGTGTGTACCAATCCTTGTACCAGTTCATGGCATCTTGCCAGGTCATATTAACCAGATCATCCATCCAGCCAATAATGGGACGGCGGTAAGGATGGGCTTTGAACGCCGCTGCATTCAAGGCCTCATAGACCAAAGCATGCGGATCGTCTTCAGTACGCATGCGCCGCTCTTCCATGACTACCTGCATCTCGCTGGCAAACTCCTTCTTGCCGAAGTCGAGGTTCTGCATGCGATCGGCCTCCAACTCCATCATCTTGGGCAGGGCGCCCTTGGGAACGATCTGGAAGTAAGCGGTGTAATCAAGACTGGTAAAGGCATTGTCATTGCCGCCCGCGGCAGCCACGATGCGATTGAACTCGCCGCTCTTGTGATGTTTGGTGGCTTTGAACATCAGATGCTCAAGCGCATGGGCCACGCCGGAGTAGCCATCCTTTTCATCCATGGACCCGGCGCGGTACCAGACCATATTCACCACGGTCGGGGCGCGATGGTCTTCCTTGACGATCACACGCAGGCCATTGGCCAGCTGTTTCTCGTAGGGGTTGGCATAGGCATTCGGTATCAGGCACGCCAATCCGAGTGCAGCTGCAGCAATACAATGAATTCGCTTCATGGGCATAAGTAGACAGGTAAAGGGCTAGGGAGCGCTTCTGATAAAATGAATCCGAGCCGCGCATCATACCTTGCACGGCAAGGCCCACGTAGGACACATCCCCCGCATGTTTGGTTTCCTGAAAAAAGATTCAGCGCCTGAAACTCAGGCGTCGGCTGCCACACCCGCTGCTGCGCCGTCATGGCGCGACAGGCTTAAAGCCGGCCTGGCCAAAACCCGCGCTGCGTTAACTACCCCGCTGGGCGAACTCTTCAGTGGCGGCAAAATCAGCGATGAGCTGCTGGAGGAGCTTGAGTCCACGCTCTTGATGGCCGATTGCGGTATCGATGCGACCCAGTGGCTGCTCAGCGAACTCAAGGCGCGCGTCAAACGCGATGGCCTTGAAACCGGCGAGCAGCTGCGCGAAGCCTTGGCCCAATTGCTTGAGACTCTATTGACGCCTCTGGAGCAGCCATTGGATGTCAGTTCGGCGCAGCCTTTTATCGTCATGATCGCCGGCGTCAATGGCGCGGGCAAAACTACTTCAATTGGCAAGCTGGCGCATTACTTCCAGCAACAAGGGCATAGCGTACTGCTGGCAGCTGGCGATACTTTCCGTGCTGCAGCACGTGAGCAACTGGTGGCCTGGGGCGAACGCAATAACGTCACAGTGATTGCGCAAGAGTCCGGCGATCCTGCCGCGGTGGTGTTCGATGCCATCAGTGCCGCCCGCGCACGTAATATCGGCGTGGTCATGGCCGATACCGCTGGGCGGCTGCCGACCCAATTGCATCTGATGGAAGAAATCGCCAAGGTGCGCCGCGTGATTCAAAAGGCCGAGCCGAGTGGCCCACATGAAGTGATTCTGGTGCTGGATGCCAACATCGGCCAGAACGCGGTGCAACAGGTCAAAGCCTTCGACAAGGCGATTGGTATTACAGGTCTGATCGTGACCAAGCTGGACGGTACCG
>DATJIB010000270.1:0-7173 GCA_035493575.1 Rhodocyclaceae bacterium
GCGCTTGCTGGCGGGCACTGAAGGCAAGATGGGCAAGAAGAAATAACCGCCCTCCCATCCTCCCTCCCGAGGAGGGAGGCGACCATGGTTGGCCGCTTCGCGGCTCCGCCTTGTTATAGCGGCGTATTGATCTGATCCAGAGGCCAGCGCGGACGAATCGCAAAAGCACCATCGCGCTTCGTAGCCATTTGCTTGAGCAAACGCTGCGCGCCACAAAAGGCAATCATGGCGCCGTTGTCGGTACATAAAGCTACCTCCGGGTAATACACCCGAATCTTGTGTTTGGCCGCCATCTCGTTCAAGCGCTCACGCAAGCGCGTATTGGCGCCAACACCGCCGGCTACCACCAGTCGCGACAAACCACAGGCGCGCACTGCCGCCAGCGACTTGCTCACCAGCACTTCTGTCACCGCTTCCTGAAATTCGGCTGCCAGATCGGCCGGGTTGTCAGCGCCATTTCGGACAGCAGTCAGCACTGCAGTCTTGAGGCCGGAAAAGCTGAAGTCGAAATCTCCGCTCTTCAGCATCGGCCGCGGCAATTTGTATTGACCCGGTTTGCCACTTGCCGCCAGCTTAGCCAAGGCGGGTCCACCTGGGTATCCAAGGTTGAGCAGCTTGGCGGTTTTGTCGAAAGCCTCGCCGGCCGCGTCATCCACCGACTCGCCAAGCAAACGGTATTCACCAACCGCGGTGACTTCCATCAATTGGGTATGGCCGCCGGAAACCAGTAGTGCAATAAAAGGAAAAGCTGGCGGCTCACTTGCCAACAAGGGTGAAAGCAAATGGCCTTCGAGGTGATGAACGGGCAGAGCGGGAATATTCAAGGCGCTGGCCAAGGCTTCGGCAAAACTGGAGCCAACCAGCAAGGCGCCGGCGAGGCCGGGTCCGGCCGTGTAAGCGATCGCCTCAATCTCAGCCCTTGCCTTGCCTGCTTCGGCCAATACGGTTTCAAGCAAAGGAATGAGGCGACGGATGTGGTCGCGCGAAGCCAACTCGGGCACGACGCCGCCATAGGCTTCATGCATTGCTACTTGCGTATGCACCGCATGGGCAAGCAAACCGCGTTCGGTATCGTAGAGCGCGATACCGGTTTCATCACAGGAAGATTCAACGCCTAGAACAAGCATGGGAAGCCACAAGAAAACTAGGGAAACTACAAAAACAAATGCCCCGGCATGCCGGGGCATTCATCCTACGTGCTGAACGAACCCTTTTAGCGGCCGAGCAGAACGCGCGCCAGAACCTGACCGACCACGGCAACACGGCCGCTGTCATCGGGCTCGTCGGCAAAATCAGCCAGCGCCAAGACTTCTTCGCTGAACTTGGCGTTGTCGCAAATCAGGCGAATTTCCTTCTTCAGGCCGGATTGGGCGCGCCGCACCACGAACTTGTCATTGACGTGCAGTACATACACACCATTCGACTGAATGCGATTCACACGTGGGTCGTACACCACGATGTCGCCAGAGCGCAGGTAGGGCTCCATATCTTCGGACTGCACGCGCATCATGCGCACATCGCGTGGCAGGCCCATTTCACGCAGGGTTTCAGGCAGCGTGTAAATAGCATGACCATCAGCGGTATTGTCTGGGTGCAGATCAATGACGGCGTATTGCTCATCAACGATGTGTGCGCCCGTGCCAGCGTCGCCCATGACCAGTTGCTCGACCGTCGTATTCAAGGTCTTGGCAATTTCAGGCAGACGGAACAGTTCTGGCACGCCATCCCCACGCACCCATGCTGTGGCCGTGTTCTGGCTCACATCGAATAACTGGGCGACCGCAGTCACGCGACCATAGCCTGGCGGAATCGAGCCGCGGCGATCAAGCGCTGCATTGAAGTTTGCAGCAAACTGACGACGGAACTCCTGTTGGCGCTGGAGCCGCTCGTCACCGGAATTGAGATGAACGATGGTATTCATATGAAGCATTGTACTACATTGAGCATCAAGCACCAAGTCGCATGGTATTGATAACAATAGGTAGATTCGGGGTTCATCTAGGCTTTTTGTGTTCCAATTACGCCTCTTTCAGATTGTCCTTGTCAGATTTTCTTTGACACGGGCGCCAAAGGCGTTATAATCCGCGCCTCATTTTTGTTTCTCATCTTTTCAGGTACGACTGCAATGCCAGGTATCCGCGTCAAGGAAAACGAGCCGTTTGAAGTAGCGATCCGTCGCTTCAAGCGCGCCATCGAAAAAACAGGTCTGCTGACCGAACTTCGCGCCCGCGAATTCTACGAAAAGCCAACAGCTGAGCGTAAGCGCAAGCTGGCTGCTGCTGTTAAGCGCCATCACAAGCGCGTACGCAGCCAGACTCTGCCGCCAAAGCTGTATTGATAACTGCCCCGCATTGCGGGGTTGGTTGTCCCGCTTAACGGGAATAAATACGAATCAGACCTCGGTTGCCGAGTTTCGGTAATCGAGGCTTTTTCTATGGTTTTTTGCTGTCATCACAACGAGTAAAGGTTAATGACCATCATGACGCTCAAACTCCGCCTCAATGACGACATGAAAAACGCCATGCGTTCCGGTGACACTGTTCGCCGCGATGCTTTGCGTCTGCTTCTGGCTGCCATCAAGCAGAAGGAAGTGGATGAGCGTATTGAGCTTGACGACACTGCTGTATTGAATGTGATCGAAAAGGCGCTCAAACAGCGCAAAGACTCGATCACCCAATACCAGGCTGCCAATCGCCAGGATCTGATTGCGATTGAAGAGTCTGAAGTCGCAGTGTTTTCCAGCTACATGCCGCAAGCCTTATCGACGGATGAAATCAACGCCATCATCCAGGCTGCGATTGCTCAAAGTGGCGCCAAGGTTCCTGCCGACATGGGCAAGGTAGTCGGTCTGGTCAAGCCTCAAGTGGCCGGCCGCGCCGACATGGGCGAAGTTTCCAAGCTCATCAAAGCCGCCCTCGCTTAAACGCACTGCCGGCCTGGCATCGTGATTCCCGATAGTTTTATCCAGGAACTGCTGGATCGCGTCGATATCGTCGACGTTGTCCAGCGCTACGTGCCACTGAAGAAGGCCGGCGCCAATTACAGCGCCTGCTGTCCTTTCCATTCAGAAAAATCCCCCTCGTTTACGGTCAGCCCGACCAAACAGTTCTATCACTGCTTTGGCTGCGGTGCGCATGGCAGCGCCATCGGCTTCATCATGGCGCACCAAGGCTTGGGCTTTATCGATGCAGTCGAAGAGTTGGCCGGTAATCTGGGCCTGACTGTTCCGAATGAAGGCCGCCAGCAGAACCCGCAGTTCGCCGAGAAGAAAGCCTCGCTGACCGAGACCACAGCCCGCGCGGCGCGTTATTTCAAGGATCAGCTGAAAGCCTCGCCCCGCGCCATCGATTATCTCAAGGGACGCGGCCTGACTGGTGAAATTGCCGCCCGCTTTGGCTTAGGCTATGCGCCGGACGAGTGGCAGGGACTGGAAACGGTGTTTTCCGACTACAAGGCAGCTGAGCTTGCCACGGTCGGCCTGGTGATCGATAACGAGCAAGGCCGCCGCTACGACCGCTTCCGTGATCGCATCATGTTTCCGATTCTCGACGCGCGCAGCAATGTGATCGGCTTTGGCGGCCGCATCATCAAGCCCGAAGATACGCCCAAGTACATGAACTCGCCGGAAACGCCACTATTCGACAAGGGCCGCGAGTTGTATGGCCTGACTCAGGCACGCCAGTTCATCCGCGATACTGACACGGTGATTGTGGTTGAAGGCTATATGGACGTGGTGGCGCTGGCTCAGCATGGAGTTGGCAATGCGGTCGCCACCTTGGGCACCGCCACCACCGGCGACCATATTCACAAGCTGATGCGCCAGGCCGAAAAAATCGTGTTTTGCTTCGATGGCGATAAAGCCGGGCGCAAGGCCGCCTGGCGCGCGCTGGAAAACAGCTTGCCGCACTTGGCAGACGACCACAGTCTCGGCTTTCTGTTTTTACCGCCTGAGCACGACCCAGACAGCTATGTACGCGAGCATGGCGCCGAAACATTTCAGCGCCTGGTCGCCCAGCCGACCTCACTGATTGAATTCTTTATCCGTGAACTCAGCAATCGCATTGAGAGCAATGGCGATGATAGTGGACGCTTACTTATTACAGAAGCCGAGCCGTTGATCACTCAGATCGGCCCCGGCGCTCCCTTGCTGCGCTTGCAACTACTCAAGGAACTTGCCGCAAAAAGCGGGTTTTCCCAAGCCGAGCTTGAAGGCCAATACAAGATCAAACCCATGGCCGCGCCCAGCCGCCGGCCACCGCCGGCGCCACGCAGTCGCCCAAGCGCCCGCCCGCTGGACCACACTTTGCTCGAAATCATTCTGCAGCAACCCACCTGGGCCACTCGTCTGCCGCTTGAGCTGATCCCCAACAACACCCAAGAAGGGGCTGTGCTGCATGCCATTGCCGATGCGCTGGAACATGGCGACCTGCCCGCTGGCGGGATCGGCCTGTTACTTGAACATTTCCGCAATAGCCCCCATGAAGAGGTGATTGCCCGCTTTGCCAGCCAGATGGCTGAAGACCTGGATGTATCGGAACTTGAACAAGTACTCAACGACTCGGTCGAACACATCCGCAATGCCGGTGTAGGACAAGAAATTGCTGTACTCACGGAACGGGCGCGGAATGGTGGTTTGAGCCCTGAAGAGCGGCAAAGGCTGACTGCATTGCTGCAACGCAAAAGTAGCTACAAGCCAGCGGCAAGCTCTTGATGTATAATGGTCAGTTCCCCCAATTTTGTCGCACCGCTGTGTTTTTTGCGGCGGCGCAAGCAAGTGCTTATTTAAATAATGCGTAAAGCCGCGAGGCTCACGCCGGACCCGCTGAGGAAAGTCATGCCGAAGGAAATCGCCAAGCAGACCAAGTCGAAAGCTGTTGCAGCCGCACCAGCCAAGGCTGCTAAGAAGCCTGTTGCAGTTAAAGGGGCAGCCAAGCCCGCTGCGCCGGCCAAAAAGGTCGCGGCAGCTAAGCCCGTGACAGCTCCTAAGGCTGCGCCAAAAGCCGCCCCGAAGGCAGCTCCCAAGGCTGCCCCAAAAACGGCGCCTAAGGCCGTAGCTGCCAAAGCAGCGCCGGCAAAGGCTGCAGTGAAGCCTGCTGCCGCTAAGCCAGCTCCGGCAAAAGCAGTTGCAGCTAAACCTGCAGCGGCCAAACCTGCTGCCGCACCTGCCAAGGCTGCCAAACCAGCACCTGCCAAAGCCGCTCCGGTCAAGGAAGTCGCGCCAGCACCGGCACCTGCGCCTGTTGAAGCCAAGCCTGTCGCCAAAGCGGCGCCGGTCAAGGCCAAGCGTGGCGCCAAGGACAAGCTGATCATCCCTGGTCTGACTGCATCCTCCAGCCCGGCCGATATCGATGCCAAGCGCACTCGCTTGAAGACGCTGATTGCCCTGGGCAAGGAACGCGGCTACCTGACTTACGCTGAAGTCAATGACCATCTGCCTGATGACATGGTTGATGCCGAACAGATCGAGACCATCATCTCGACCTTCAGCGACATGGGCATCCAGGTGTTCGACGAAGCGCCAGCTGCTGAAGATCTACTCCTGAACGAAGCCGGCCCGGCCCCGGTCGACGAAGAAGAAGTCGCCATGGAAGCCGAGCAAGCGCTGACCACGGTGGACTCCGAATTCGGTCGCACCACCGACCCCGTGCGTAGGTATATGCGCGAAATGGGTTCAGTTGAGCTGCTGACCCGCGAAGGCGAAATCGAAATCGCCAAGCGTATTGAAGACGGCTTGAAGCACATGGTGCAAGCTATCTCGGCCTGCCCGACCACCATCGTCGACATCCTCGACATGGCGGCCAAGGTTGCCAACGACGAAATGCGTATCGACGAAGTTGTCGATGGCCTGATCGATCCAAACGCAGCCGCTGAAATCGAAGAACTGGCTGAAGACGAAGAAGCCGCGATTGAAGAAGATGAAGCCGCCTCGGATGAAGACGACGAAGACGGCGGCAACGCAGCCGCGTCTGCATCGCTGCTGCTGCTCAAGACCGAAGCGCTACAACGTTTCGCCGTTATCCACGAACTCTACGGCAAGCTTTACATTGCTTTGACCAAGAAGGGTTCGCAGGACAAGGGCTACCTCAAGATTCAAAAGCAGATTTCCGACGAGCTGCTCTACATCCGCTTTACTTCCAAGACCATTGAGCGTCTGTGTGACTCGGTTCGTCACATGGTCGAGCAAGTGCGCGGTCACGAACGCAAGATTCTGAATCTCTGCGTCGACAAGTCGCATATGCCACGCGCGCACTTCATCAAGGTGTTCCCAGGTCACGAAACCGATATGGAATGGCTCAAGGGCGAAGTTCAAGCCAGCAAGCCATACGCTGCGCAATTGATGCGTGCTGCGCCTGCGGTGCTGGAAGAGCAGCAAAAGCTGATCGACCTGCAAGACCGTATCGGTATTCCGCTGAAAGAACTGAAAGACATCAACAAGCAGATGTCCACCGGCGAAGCAAAGGCCCGTCGCGCCAAGCGCGAAATGACCGAAGCCAACTTGCGTCTGGTGATCTCGATCGCCAAGAAGTACACCAACCGCGGCCTGCAATTCCTCGATCTGATCCAGGAAGGCAATATCGGCCTGATGAAGGCCGTGGATAAGTTCGAATACCGCCGCGGCTACAAGTTCTCCACGTATGCAACATGGTTGATTCGCCAGGCCATCACGCGTTCGATCGCCGACCAGGCACGCACCATCCGTATTCCGGTGCATATGATCGAAACTATCAACAAGATGAACCGTATCTCGCGCCAGATTCTGCAAGAGACCGGTAGCGAGCCAGATCCAGCCACACTGGCCATCAAGATGGAAATGCCGGAAGACAAGATCCGCAAGATCCTGAAGATTTCCAAGGAGCCTATCTCCATGGAAACCCCGATCGGCGACGATGATGACTCCCATTTGGGCGACTTCATCGAAGATCAATCGACTCTGCTGCCGGCCGATGCCGCCATGTACTCGTCGTTGCGTGAAGTGACCAAGGAAATCCTGGACTCACTCACTCCGCGCGAAGCCAAGGTGCTGCGTATGCGCTTCGGTATCGAAATGAATACCGATCACACGCTGGAGGAAGTGGGTAAACAATTCGACGTAACGCGTGAGCGCATTCGGCAGATTGAAGCCAAGGCGCTACGTAAATTGCGGCATCCTTCACGTTCTGAACGTCTACGCAG
>DATJIB010000271.1:0-4267 GCA_035493575.1 Rhodocyclaceae bacterium
CGGAATTTTGCTTGTTTATCTCGTTGTATTTGCTCAATACACTGCAGTCATGGATGCAGAGACACAGGGTCGCTGCCCGATCTTCAAAGGAAATGACATGAGCACAAGCGCAAACAAGATTGCGCTGGTTACGGGTAGCAGCCGTGGTTTGGGTAAGAGCATGGTATAGAATTTGGCCCGTCAAGGTATCGATGTGGTGATTACGTATCGCAGCAATCAGGCTGAAGCCGATGCGGTGGCGACACAGGTGCGTGCGCTGGGTGCGCAGGCGGCCGTGTTGCAGCTGGATGTGAGCGAAAGCGCCAGCTTTGCGGCTTTCGCCGCACAACTCAAGCAAGTGCTTAAAGCACAGTGGCAACGCGAGACATTTGAGTTTCTGGTGAACAATGCCGGCATTGGCATTCATGCCACTTTTGCCCAGACCACTGAGGCCCAGTTTGATGAGCTGTTCCGCATTCATCTCAAAGGCCCATTTTTCCTGACTCAAACCCTGCTACCACTGCTAGCCGATGGCGGTCGCATTCTGAACGTATCTTCGGGGCTAGCGCGCTTCTCGCTGCCTGGCTACGCGGCTTATGCTGCAATGAAGGGCGGCGTCGAGGTCATGACGCGCTATATGGCAAAGGAGTTGGGCGCGCGTGGCATTTCGGTGAATACCCTGGCGCCTGGCGCGATTGAAACGGACTTTGGGGGCGGTGCGGTGCGCGATAACGCGCAACTCAATCAGTTCGTCGCATCGGTGACCAGCCTGGGGCGGACCGGTTTGCCGGACGATATCGGTGGTGCCGTCGCTGCCCTCTTGTCGGGCGGTGCCAACTGGATCAACGGCCAGCGTATCGAAGTGTCGGGCGGAATGATGCTGTAAGGTCGATATGCATTAAGAAAAAGCTTCGCTTGGCTACAGCTCAGCGAGGCTTTTTACTTGCTCAGCCATTTGTCCAGAATGGCTTTGAGTTCACGCACATCAAGGGGCTTGGTCAGGAAGTCATTCATGCCGACCTGAAGACAATGCTCCTGATCTTCCTTGAACGCACTCGCGGTGAGGGCCACGATGGGTAGCCCAGCTTTGCCTTGGGCTTTTTCCCAGGCGCGGATACGGGTGGTGGCTTCGTAGCCATCCATGACGGGCATCAGGCAGTCCATCAGGATCAGCTGCGGCGCGTTGCCGGCACTAATGTATTCGACCGCTTGTTGCCCATTCTCGACTGTTTCGTAGTGCAGCCCATAGCTATCGAGCATGGCCTGGATAACAACGCGATTGGTGTTGTTGTCCTCCACGACCAGGATAGTCGTAGTGCTATCAAAAATGGGCCGGCCTGAGGCCGACAGCGAGCGATCGTCGCGGCGTCTTTCGTCTTCAATTGAGGCACGTTCTGCGCGAATACTGAACCACATGCGTGTGCCTTTGCCACTACTGCTCTCGACCCCGACGTCGCCACCCATCATGCTGGCCAGCTTGCTCACAATAGACAGGCCCAGTCCAGTGCCGCCATATACGCGAGTGGTGGATGCATCGAGTTGCGAGAATGGCTTGAACAGACGCGATTGTTTTTCGTAGGGGATGCCTATGCCGGTATCCGTGACCGAAAACTCCAGCAAGGCACCATCGCTATTGCTTGAGAGCTCTTTGCCTTCCAGCCGGATAAAGCCCTGGTCGGTGAACTTGATGGCATTGCTGAGTAGATTGGAAAGCATTTGCCGCAAGCGGACCGGGTCGGTGCGATAGCGTGCCTTGGCTTCGCCGCGCCAGGTGAAGTTGAGCGCCAGGCCTTTGCCGCTGGCCTCTTCCGAGAAGAGCTGGGTCACTTCATGCATGGCCGGTTCGGGACTCACAATCTGCATTTCCAGTTCGATGCCACCGGCCTCAATCTTGGACATGTCAAGAATGTCATTGAGCAGCACCATCAATGTCTTGCCGGAGTTGATGATGGTGCGCGCATATTCGCGGTGACGGGTGCCATCGCCGGGCACCAGCAGCATTTGCGCAAGACCCAGAATGCCATTCAGCGGTGTACGAATTTCGTGCGACATGGACGCCAGGAACTCGGACTTGGAGCGGTTGGCATCCTCTGCTGCGACCTTGGCCGACTGTAGTTCCAGTTCATGTTGCCTGCTGATGCTGATGTCTTCGATGATGGACCAGAGATAGTTTTGACCATCTTTACCGATGACCTGCACACCGTTCAGGCGCAAAGGAATCAGTGAGCCATCTTTGCGTATGTATTCTTTTTCGTAAGGTCCGTAGCGGCCGGTCTGCTTTACTGTTTCGAGTAATTGCAACTCCTCGTCGCGATATTTGCTCGGGGTTAAGGTCCAGTAATTGATGGCTTTCAATTCGTCGGCGCTATAGCCGCAGATTTTTTCGAAGGCATTGTTGAATTCAAGATAGCGTCCGTTCTCGTCGGTCAGGGCAATCCCCAGTGGTGAGAGCTCGTACAGCGTGCGCATCTTGATTTCGCTTTCGCGCAGGCTGTCTTCAACCTGGATACGTTCGTCTTGCAAGACGGCGATGAGCAAGACCGACATGACCGTTATCGCCATATAACTCCATAGCAGGAACAGGCTCACGTGAGTCTCTTCCATGGCAAAGGTGCCGTGCCCGGTGGCCGTGCCGCACGCTGCAATGATGGAGAAGAACAAACCGGCCAGGGCTGCGCCGGTGTTACCGAAGCGCAGTGCTGCCCAGGCGATGGAGGGCAAGGTGATAAAGGCGAGGGGAAGATGAATATCGCCTTTGAAGTCGTAGAGGAAGGAGAGCCATGAGACTACGGCCGAAATCAGGAACCATAGAAACAGTTCTTTCCCGTGGCGGATCAGGTGGTCAATGTTTTTCCAGGTCAGGCTGAGGAGCAATGGTGCGGCAAGTAGAGCACCAACGCTATCGCCCATCCACCATGTCACCCAGGCAATACTGACGGCAGCGCTTGGCATGAGTCCGGCGAGATACAGACTGGCCACGCCGCCGAGCGCAGATACCATCATGCCTATCAGCGTAAAGGCAATGAACCCGCCAATGTCCTTGCGTCGATCAAACGCCTGATGGAATTTGCTTCGCTGCAGCAGTGTGAAGGACAGGAAGGGCCCAAGCGTATTGCCAATCGCTATGCTGGCCGCCAGAACCACGGATGCACCGGTGATCAGATTGACAATGAGTGCGCCAAAGTAAATGCCGGGCCATACCCCACGTCCCCAGCGCAGCAAGGCGCCCAAGGCAATGCCAGTGGGGAACCAGACCAGAGTGATATGCGTGCCGACCGCAGGAATTTGCAGCCCCAGCCAGCCCGTGGCGATATAGGCCAGCGCAAGCAGCAGCACTTTATTTGCGGTGGATGCGCTTGCCAATGATTGGGTAGTGGGCGGCTGTGTCATGTCATGTAGAGAGAGCAATCTTCGGATGACAATCTCAGTTTAGGGCAATCCAACATGCAGCGCCGCGCCCGCAATGTTTTTTGTATAGGCTAACTGCAGTGGTGTGGGTTTTTGAGCGCGCGACTTTTGGCGTTGCAGCCAGCTTTAAGGGGCGCGCGCAGCGATCACCATGCCCGGTACCGGATGGCCGAACTCGGTGCGCAGGGTGTCTTTGTAGCGACTTTCAACCGCAAAGCCATGTTGAGTGAGGACGGTACTGATATGGTCGATGGCATGACTGTAGCGACCCGACGGATTGATCTGGTAGGCAACCTCAGGCGCAGCAGAGAGTGTTTCGATTGTGAACACGACCACGCCGCCAGGACGTAGTGCCTGTTTGGTCGCACCAAACAAAGCATTGGTGTCGCCGAAGTAGATAATCGTATCAGCCATGGCGATGAGATCGTAGCTGCCTGGATGGGCGAGGAGGTGATCGGTCAGTTCGGCTTTGTCGAGGGCATCGTAACAGCCGAGGCCACGCGCTTTGCTCAGCATCTTGGCAGATAGATCAACGCCGCTCAGATGCTTGGCGTAAGGCGCGAGTGATGGGCCGCACAAGCCAGTGCCGCAGCCCCCGTCGAGAATGGTGAGTTGCTTGTTGGCCGGCACGATGTCCTGCATGGCTTGCGCAATCATTTGCGGGCCGCGATAGCCGAGACTGCTGATCAGGCGGTTATCGAAGCTATCGGCATAGGCATCAAAAGTCTGTTCCAGATAGCCGTCCGATGCGCGGGTCGGGCCTTGTCCGCCCAGGCAGGCAGCATACATATGCCGGGCGCGTGGATTGTCCGGCTCGGCCTCCAGCCATTGCAGATACGCCGCAGCGGCTTGATCGATATTGCCAAGCTGGTAATGGGCG
>DATJIB010000272.1:0-7091 GCA_035493575.1 Rhodocyclaceae bacterium
GCCTGCGCAACTTTGTCGGCCTGTTTGGCTTGATCGGTATTGAAAAGTGGATCGCCAAAACCAATGAAGGAGCGCCGCTCCGCGCTGGGCGCAGGAAGGCGGCGCAAACTCGCCAAAGCGGTCACGGATGGCAGTTGCGTCACCGCGATCTGCCGAGCCAGCCAAGGTACGCTGCGATAGGCTGTAAATGGAGTCGCACTCTTTCCCGGTTGTGCAACGGATGCTGTCGGCAACAGGGCAAGTGGTAATTGACCAAGATCAGCGTGGGAAATCGCCAGCAAGTTCTGCGCGCCTTGCCATTCCGCGGCGACGGGTTGCAACAGACCCGAGAAGAGCTGATAAGCCTGGGCTACATCGAACGCCGGAATGTCATCGATGCTGGCTACACCGGGGTCAAGAGACTTGCGCAGCCCTTGAACGGCCTGAGCAATCTGTTTGCGGTTATACGGCACGACATTGAAGCCGATATTGCCCTGCTTGTTGACGGCCCAAACCCAGCCACCTTGCTCGCCGAAATACCAGGCCACCAGCGCTTCGTCGGGCTTGAGTAGTTTCTGGGCTTGCGCCAGCGTCGCCGGCTTGGGGTCGATCAGTTCGGCATACTCAGGGAAACGTTGTTCAATTTCCTTCTTGAGTTTGCTGCGTTCAACTTTGAGCGCATCCACATCCTCACGCATCTTGGACTGGACCTGCGGGAGCTGTTGCTCCGGTGGCGCCGCCAGTAGTTGCGTCAGAATTTCGCCTAGCGCGCCAATGCGCCGCTGCGCATCCTGCTCGCGCCGCGCCAGGTCGGCCAAGGCCGGATCGCTGATACTGGCGCGTGCAGCACTGGCGGTGAGTGCCTGCTGCACTGAACTGCCGCGGGCGACATCAGCGAGAACAAAGGACTCGCTGGCAGCTTGGGCCAGTTCGGCCGGCTTGTTGCGTGTACTTTCAAAAAGCAGGTTCAGGTAACTCTCGATCACTGCGATCAGGCGTTGCTGCCGCTTGACGCTGCCTGTGCCGGCTTCTTCATCATTGCGACGACTTTCGATCAGGGTGGGGACCGCCAACTTGAATGCCGCAAGCGCCGCATCATATTGCCCACCGGCCGCCAAGGTCATGCCGTGGAAGGCCTGAATCTCGGCCAGACGGCTACCACTGACTTTGCGTTTGAGCGCGTTGTCGAGCAGGGTCTTGGCCATGCGCTCGGCGCCGTTGCTATCGTCTGTTCGCAGCAAGGCCAGTACCCAATCCAGATCCCCGCTTGCCAATCTTTGCGCCAGCAATGGATCGCCATTGAGCCCGTTCTGCATCTGATCAAATAGTGCCAAGGCTTCCTTGTAGCGCGCCTGGGCAACATAGGTGGACGCGAGCGCGCGGCGTGCGTTAGCCATAAACAACGACTCGGGAGTGGTACCAGCTTGCTCGAAGGACTTCAGTGCCTCTTCGGCCAGGCGGGCTGCGTCTTTGAAGCGGCCCTGCTCACCGAGGCAATTAGATAATTGCATCAAGGTCGAGGCGGTAGCCGGAGCATCGCGACCGACCCGCTCCAATGCGTAGCGCAAGGCTCGGCGCAATGCAATTTCAGCATCGATATTTTTACCTTGGGCCATCAACGCTTGCGCCAGACTTTTTAGCAGCACCTCGCGAAAGCGTTCACTGCGTTGCATATCGTAAGCGGTGAAGTTGGGTGCCTGCATACCGCCGCGCAGCGCTGTATGGAATGCCTCCAGCGAACGGAGAGCCTTGCGATAAGCGGCCTCAGCTTCAACCATGCGGCCCTGAGCACGGAAAATCTCGCCGCGCGCGCGCTCCAGATTGGCGTTCCAGTTGTCGTGGAAGTATGGCCAGTTCTTAGTGCTGCCAAGTGCAGTGTAGGTGGCCTCTACCTGGCGTAAGGCAGCTTCTGCCTTGTCAAAGTCACCCACGAGAACATATAACTGAGCCAATTGCTGATAGGCACCCAGCGCCTGACCAAGATTGGTACGGTCGGTGCGCGCAATGGCATTTTCTGCGGCTTGAATTGAGCGCAACAAGTTTCCGCCGATAACCTCAGCGGTGGAGAGGTCGCGGAATGCCTGGATTTCTTCTTTTGAATTGCTAGTGACGTATTCGATGGCCTTGCGGTAGTCCCGAATCTGCTGGCTAACGCGACCCAGATTGGCTGCGGCTTGCGCGCGACCTGCATAGAAATTGAACAGCTCGCGCGTGTCGGTGCTTGTTAGCGCTGGCATGTCGGCAGCTGTTCGCGCTTTGGCTGCCGCGGCCGGATCGGGCTTGTAATGTTCCAGTAGTCGCGTCAGGTCATCGATGGTGCGTGGTGGTGCCTTGGCGGGCTCAAGGTCTGGTACCGCTGCCATCAGCGTGGCTGAGACAATAACCCCTGCCACGGCAAGGACAAAGCGTGCAACCAGGCCGGCGGCACAGTGATAAAATTGAAGTGTTACCGGCTTTAATGCCGCATCCCGAGTGCTATCTATCATGCAAGTTGCCCCTATCAACTTTGACCGCTTCAATGCCCTGGCCGACGATGATGCTCACGCACGGATTCGTGCCGCTCGTGCTGCCTTGGGCAAGCGCGCAGTGCTGCTTTGCCACCACTATCAGCGTGCCGATGTATATCAATACGCTGACCTCACCGGCGACTCCCTAAAGCTATCGCGCCTGGCTGGCGAAACAGATGCCGAATTTATTGTTTTTTGTGGCGTCCACTTCATGGCTGAAGTGGCCGACATCATGACGCCAGATAACCAGATCGCCATTCTGCCGGATCTCGCGGCGGGTTGCTCGATGGCTGATATGGCAAGCCTTGCCAAGGTGGAGCGCTGCTGGCGTGAGTTGTCCGAGGTACTCAATCCGGACGAGATGATCACTCCCATCACCTATATCAATTCGGCCGCCGATCTGAAAGCCTTCTGTGGCGACCATGGCGGCATCGTGTGTACTTCGACCAATGCCAAGACGATTCTGTCGTGGGCCATGGAGCGCCGCGAAAAAGTGCTGTTTTTCCCCGACCAGCATCTGGGTCGCTGGAGCGGTCACCAGATGGGCATAGACCTCGAGGATATGCAGGTGTGGGACCCAGATCAGGAAATGGGCGGACTTACGCCTGAGCAGATCAAGAAGGCCAAGATCCTTTTGTGGAAGGGCCACTGCTCGGTACACCAGATGTTCCAGCCCGGCCACATTCTCAAGTGGCGTAATCAGAATCCGGATGGCTTCGTGGTCTCGCACCCGGAGTCGAGCTTTGAAGTGTGCAAGCAGTCGGACTTTGTTGGATCGACTGAGTACATCATCAAGGTGATCAAGGAAGGCGCACCGAATACCAAGTGGCTGGTTGGCACTGAACTCAATCTGGTGAATCGTCTGGCCGAGGAAGTGAAGCACGAAGGCAAGGTGGTGCAGTTCATGGCGCCGACCGTATGCATGTGTTCGACCATGCAGCGTATTGATCCGCAGCATTTGGCCTGGACGCTGGAAAACTTGGCGGCCGGCAACATCGTCAATCAAATCAAGGTGCCTGAGCATGAAGCCCGCTCGGCCAAGATAGCTCTGGAGCGCATGCTGGCCATTTCCTGATTGGATGTTGGATCAGACTGTGTAGGATGTGTCTGAATGAAGTAACGGATTCAACGTGTCACACTCAATACATGGACGCTAAGATGACTCCGACCTTGCACGTTACGACGTACAACATCCATAAAGGCTTTTCGCAATTCAATCGCCGCATGATGGTGCACGAGCTGAAAGCACGCTTGCGTGAGCTGGCCCCGGATCTCATCTTTCTGCAGGAGGTGACGGGCCTGCATGAAAAGCACGCGCAAAATCACAGCCAGTGGCCGAGCTTGCCGCAGCATGAATTTCTCGCCGACGATATCTGGCACAACGCCTACGGACAGAACGTGGCGCATGACCATGGCCACCATGGCAATGCGATTCTGTCGCGCTTCCCGATTTTGAAAAGCCATAATCAGGATGTAACGCATCTGCGTTTTGAGCGACGTGGTCTTTTGCATTGCTCGGTTTCCCCGCCGGGCTGGAGCAAACCACTGCATTGTGTCTGCGTGCATCTGTCCTTGCTGAATGCCAGTCGCCGTCGCCAGTTGAACAGTTTGGCCAGCAGCATTGAAGAGTTGGTGCCGGCGGATGAACCCTTGGTGATTGCCGGTGACTTCAACGACTGGCGGAATAATGCACAGAGCTTGTTGGCCGAACGTCTGGGCATGACGGAAGTCTTTGCCGGCGCGACGGGTCAGCCGGTGCGCAGTTTTCCGGTCGCCATGCCTATCCTGCGGCTTGATCGCATCTATATTCGCGGCTTTGCGATCGAGCATGCCGAATCTCACTTTGGTCCCGGCTGGTCACAGATCTCTGACCATGCCGCACTGTCCGCACATTTGCGACCACTCAACTGAAGCGCTGAATGAAAGCTGCATTCAGTCAAGGCAACGCGATCACGCTGCTCACAGGCGGCCACGAATTTTTCCCGGCTTTGCTCACAGCCTTGGAGCAGGCGCAAAGCAGCATCTGGCTTGAGACCTATATCTACGACAATGATCCGATAGGCCGCGACGTTGCCGCCGCTTTATCGCGTGCTGCCAAACGTGGTGTGGCAGTGCATGTCGTTGTGGATGGTTTTGGCAGCCCCGGTTTCATGGCTGACTTTGGCAATGCGCTCAGAAACGATGGCGCGGAGGTTCTGGTTTTTCGTCCCGAACTGGCGCGCTTTCGCTTGCGCCGCTACCGACTGCGCCGCCTGCATAGAAAGCTGGCCTGCATTGATGGTGGCGTGGGTTTCGTGGGTGGCATCAATATCAACGACGAGGTCGATTCACCCGATCATATGGCGCCCCGTCATGACTATGCCGTGCGTGTCGAGGGCCCGCTCGTTGACGATATACAACAAGCCATGTGTCGCATCTGGAGTTTGCTGCGCTGGGTCAACCTGGGGCGTCGTTACAAGTCACCCGTCGCCGGCCCGGTAATTCCCCGGGCTCATGGCGAAGTGGAGGCGGCATTTCTTGTCCGCGACAGTTTCCGTCATCGGCGCGATATCGAGAACGCCTATCTCGGCGCGATTGCCACCGCCAAACAGGAAATCATTATTGCCAACGCCTATTTCCTGCCTGGGCGTCGTTTTCGTCAAGCCTTGATCGGGGCTGCCAAGCGCGGCGTAAAGGTCACGGTCTTGTCGCAAGGCAAGGTTGAATACCATCTGCAACACTTTGCCAGCCGCGCCATTTACGCTCAGCTCCTGGAGGCCGGCATCCGCGTGTTTGAATACCTGCCTGGTTTTCTACATGCCAAGGTCGCTGTCGTGGATCAGCATTGGGCCACTGTCGGCTCGTCGAACATCGATCCATTCAGCCTGCTGCTGGCACGTGAAGCCAACGTGATCATTCGCAATAAGGATTTCGCCATGCAGCTGAGGAGCCGTTTGCAAGCTGCCATGCAGGATGGTTCGGATGAGGTGCTGGACTGGGTGCACCAGGCTTGGTATCAGCGTGCGCTGAGCTGGCTGGCCTATGGGGTGACGAGAATGCTGGTGGGTCTGATTGGTTACGGCGGCAGGTTTTAGTTGAACCAGTCCTGCTGCTCGGCTTTATCCTTAAATGTCCAGGCCACCAGGCGACTGATTTTTTGCCCTTGCGCCATTTCTATGGTGCGGCTAGTGGCAACTCTGGCCTGCTTCAAGGCGTGTTTGATGGCGGGCAAGGTCGCAGATTTTGAAACCAGGCTTGAGAACCACAAGCACTGATCTTGTACGGCAATACTTTCCGCAACCATACGCGTGATAAAACCTTCTTCACCGCCTTCGCAACACAGCTCATTGCTTTGACCACCGAAATTAAGCCCGGCATTTTGCGACTTGCCGAGATTCTTCCACTTTTGCTGGGTGCCACTTTGGGCTTCCGCCAGTGAGGCATGGAAAGGCGGGTTGCATAAGCTCAGCGCAAAGCGATCCTTGGTCTTTACGATACCTTGAAAGATGGCAGACGAATCTTTCTGCAAGCGTAGTGTGATGGCTTTGGTGTAACCCGCGTTCGCATCCACATTGACCTGCGCGCAGGCGAGCGCAATAGAATCGATATCGCTACCGACAAACGACCAGCCATATTCGCTATGCCCAATTAGCGGATAGATGCAGTTGGCACCGACGCCAATGTCCAGCACTTTGACTTTGGCACCACGCGGGATCTCACCACCATTGCTATCGGCGAGTAGGTCTGCCAGATAGTGCAGATAATCGGCGCGGCCAGGGATAGGTGGACACAGAAATTGCGGCGGGATGTCCCACCACGCTATGCCATAGGCCTGCTTCAGGATGGCGTAATTGAGTGCCTTGACCGCGAATGGATTACTGAAGTCGATGGATTCAACCTGGTAGTCGTTCAAGCCGACAAATTGCGACAGCTCTGGATTGGCGGCGATGAGTTGCTTGAAATCATAGCGGCCACGATGCTTGCTGCGTGGATGCAGATCGGTTTTTTCGGCCGGTTTAACGTGCATGATTTGGCTTAACGAAACAGGCGTGGATAGTCGATCTTGGGGCAGCGATCCATGACGACCTCAATGCCCGCAGCAATGGCGCGTTCCGCGGCCTCTTCGTTGACGATGCCCAATTGCATCCAGACAAACTTGGCGCCGATTGCAATCGCATCTTCGACGATAGGAGGAATGTCTTCGGCCTTGCGAAAGCAATCGATCATGTCTACAGGCTCGGGAATGTCGCGCAGAGAGGCGTAGCATTTTTCACCGAGGATTTCGGTTTGCCCCGGGTTCACCGGAATGATGCGATAGCCAAGATCCTGTAGATACTTGGCCACATAGTGACCGGCGCGTTCGGGCTTGGGTGAGCAGCCCACGACCGCAATGGTTTTTACGGTTTCAAAAAGGCGTTTCAGATCGGCGTCGGAGTTAATTAGCATGAACTATCCTGATTCAAAGGTAATGTAGTCTGGCGTGGCACACGCGCTAGCGACCAGTGCTCGATGGCCCATTGCCATAGTTCGGCAAGGCTGCCATCACGTAAGCTTACAGGCGGCTGCTGACCAAGATAGTTCAAGGCCAGCCACAGCGCCGGTATTGGATTGTTGTCATCCAATGCT
>DATJIB010000273.1:0-3644 GCA_035493575.1 Rhodocyclaceae bacterium
CACTTATACCGGTGGTGTCGGTGGCAGCTTTGCCCTCAATGACAAGAAAAGCACTCAGACAATCACGATCCCGGCAGGTCAGAACACATTGTCTGGCGTACGCGATGCGATCAATAGCGCCGGCGCAGGCGTAACTGCCTCCATCGTCAATGATGGCACCGGCTATCGCTTGCTCATTTCGTCAAACGACACGGGTGCAGCGAATGCAATGCGTATCCAGACTACAGGCAGCCTCGGCGCCCTGGCATACGATGCAACGGCTGCTTTGCCAACCAGCATGACGCAAACGCAAACTGCGATTGACGCGCAGTTTTCGCTGGATGGCATCAGCATCACCAAGTCATCCAATACCGTCACTGATGCGCTTGACGGGGTAACTTTTACCCTGCTGAAATCGAATTCGGGAAGCCCGACAACATTGTCGGTAAGCCGTGATACATCAACTATCGCAACGATGATTACGAACTTCGTGAGTGCTTACAACACCATGAAGACAAGCCTCAACAATTTGACGTCTTACGACGACAAGACCAAGGTTGCAGGCACATTGCAAGGTGATGCCACCACGCTGTCGATCGAATCGCAATTGCGCGGCATCTTCAATGGCGCACTCTCGAATGCCGGCGGTGGCTATACCACCCTGTCTGATGTGGGCATCAGCTTCAAGAAAGACGGTACGCTGACCCTGGATACAGGCAAGATGAATACGGCGCTGGCTGACAGCACCAAGGATATCGCCTCCTTATTTGGCACCGTAGGCAAGCCGACAGACAGTCTGATTACCTATAGCAAGGCGCTGGATACCACCAAGCCAGGCAACTATGCGGTTAACGTTACGCAAATAGCCACTCAAGGCAAGCTGACTGGCAATGCTGCGCTCGCCGGTACCACGACTATTACTACCGGCTCAAATGACGCTTTGACGCTTACTGTAGATGGCAAAAGCGTATCGGTTACCCTGACTGCGGGCTCCTACACCCCAGCCACCTTGGCTGCTGAAATCCAGTCCAAGGTCAATGGTGCACTCGGCGCTAGCGGCAGCACGGTCAGTGTGGGCTCGGGGACCGCTGCCAGCGTCAGCGGCGGTGTGGACATTTCGGCCTTGACCTTTCCATTTGCCCCTGCTTCAGGCAACGACACCTTCAACGTCACGATTGATGGCACCACCAAAACGATCTCTCTGAGCGGAGGCAGCTATGCCGACGCCACTGAAATGGGAGAGGCGCTAGGCGCCGCCATTAACGCTCAATTTGGCGATGGCACGGTGGATGTGTCCATCGAGGACGGGACCGCATTACGTTTGACCGCTCGCGGCGCCAGTGCCATCTCGGTTGCCGCGGATGGCAGCAGCACTCTGGCAGCCGACCTGTTCGGCACCACCACGACCAGCACTGGCTCTGAGCTGACAGTGACTTCCAACGCCTATGGTGCCAACTCGAATATCACCATCACTGGCGGGACGGCTGCGGCAAGCCTCTTTGGCACCATTGCCACAGGCTCGATTGCCGTCAATGTGGCCGGCACCATCAACGGCGAAGCCGCTACCGGCTTTGGCCAAAAGCTGACCTCGACCACGGGCGATTCGGCCGGCATGGTCATCTCGGTTATCGGTGGCAGTACGGGCAGCCGCGGCACGATCAAATTCGATCATGGCTTTGCCGTCAAGCTGACCAATGCAATCGATGCCATGACCGATACCAGTGGCATCATCACCTCGCGTACCGATGGCTTGAACAAGTCGATCGACGATCTCGGCGATCAGAGTGAAAAGCTGGCCGCGCGCCTTGTCTCTATCGAAGCGCGTTATCGCGCCCAGTTCAACGCACTCGACGCCATGATTGCAGGCTTGCAACAGACTTCTACCTTTTTAGACCAGCAACTCTCCGCCCTGTCCGGCTCCTCGTCGTCCAAGAAATAAAGGAAATAATCATGTTCGCAGCGACCAAGAATCAGGCCAAAGCTTATGCAACAGTCGGCATCGAAACCGTCGTCGCTTCGGCTACACCGTACAGCTTGATTCTGATGCTTTTCGATGGCGCTCTGCTGTCTCTGTCCTCCGCTTCCATGTATCTGGCCCAGAATCAGGTTGCGGAAAAAGGCCAGGCCATTTCCAAAGCCATCGACATCATCAGCAATGGCCTCAGCGCCAGCCTGGATCTGAAGATTGGCGGCGAACTGGCCGAGCGCCTGTTTTCACTCTATGAATACATGGCAAATCGCCTACTGCACGCCAACATCCATAATGATGCGGCGGCAATCGACGAAGTTGCCCATCTGCTCGGTGAATTGCGCTCTGCCTGGGCAGAAATAGCCCAAGATCCTGCTGTAGTTTCCGGTAATCGCGTGGCCGCCTAGGAGCTAACATGCTCTCAATGCCTACTCAAATCGACCTCTACGAGGAAATGACAGCCCTTTCGGCACGCATGGTTGACGCCGCGCGCCGGAACGACTGGGACAATCTGATTGAGCTCGAACGCTCCGTCAGTCAGCTTCGCGTGCGCCTCAGCAACGAAGATGATGACAACGCCAATCTCGACACCCGCGAACGTGAGCGTAAAGCAGCGTTAATTCAACGCATCCTGGCTGATGATGCCGAAATTCGCCGGCATACCGAACCATGGATGGAGCAGGTCCGCCAGTTTCTCGGTGGCACGCGCAAGAAGCGCCAGGTCGAGCAGGCCTACGGCGCGCGCGCCAACTGAGCCGTGGTGGCCTGAGCGCCACCATGCCAACGCTTTTCTCTTTTACTTCCCGAGGCCATCATGGCGCTAATACCGACTGATGTCGGCGTGCGCATGCGTCTGCCTGGCGATGCCTTGCAGGCACCTGCGCCAGTCGCTGGCATCCCTACCGACTTACCCGACCTGCAGCCGGGCCAGATCTTCTCGGCCCGCATCCAGGACGTTCTGCCTGAGAACACCTATCGCGCACTCGTCGCCGGTAAAAGCCTGACCCTGGCACTGCCAGAAGGCGCCAAAGCCGGTGACATCCTTGAGCTGGTCGTTATCGATCGCACACCCAAAGCGATTGTCGCCCGCTCCACCAATACAGAAGCCGGCGTCAATACCGAGGCTTACCAGCACACAACCTTGTCGCCGACGGCGCAACTGATCGGCCGTTTGCTCAGCGAACGCCAGCCGGCCCAGACTGCGCCTCTCAATCGCGGCCAGCCGCTGCTGAACGCGCCACCGAACACCAACACCACCGCTCAACTGGCTACGGCCTTGCACCAGTCTGTTGATCAAAGCGGCATGTTTTACGAAGCCCACCAAGCCCAGTGGATAGCCGGCAAGCGCCCTTTGGCTACCCTATTGCAGGAACCCCAGGGGCAACTTTCTCAGCCACAGGCGTTTGAACATGCCACTGTTGAAGCCTCGCAACGCGAGTTGATCCAAAGCAACCGCGATACCGTCGCCCTCACCGCCAACCCCAAAGCTGAAGAAAAGGCTGCCATCACAGATACGCCCGCCCCTGTCATCAAGCAGGAGGTGCAATCCATGCCGGACGAACTGCGCCCTCTCGTGCATCAGCAACTTGAAGCGGCGGGTAATCAACGGCTGGTCTGGCATGGCGAAGTGTGGCCAGGCCAACAGATGGAATGGGAGATTGAGCAAGATAAAAATCACCTGCCCAGCAGCCCCGAC
>DATJIB010000274.1:0-9179 GCA_035493575.1 Rhodocyclaceae bacterium
CTCGGTGCGTTGTGCGCGTGAAATATCCTGCACCAAGCGATCGCGGAACAGACGACGATTGGGTAGATTGGTCAGTGCATCATTGTTAGCTTGCAGCCAGATGGTCTGCTCGGTCTGTTTCTTTTCAGTGATGTCTGAGAAAAGGCCAACGCGATGACGCAGCTTGCCCTCATCATCATCGATCGCCGTGATGGTCAAGGACTCGGCGTAGATCTCGCCATTCTTGCGGCGGCTCCACACTTCACCCTGCCAGTTGCCATGTTGCGCCAGCGCGGTGTCAATTTCTTCCTGCAATTCCGGATGATTGCGCTCTGCCTTGAGGAAAGTGGCGGGGCGGCCAATTGCTTCGCGCGCTGCATAGCCGGTGAGGCGTTCAAAGGCCGGATTGACGGCGATGATGCGTTCGTTTTCGTCCGTGACAAAAATCGCTTCAGTGCTGGCCGAGTACACCATGCCGGCCAGATGCAATTCTTCTTCGGTCCGCTTGCGCTCGATGGCAACGCTGGCCAGATTGGCGGCATCCTGGATCAGTGCAAATTCATCGGGCGTCGGCAAGGCTTCGGTGCGCTGGTAGATCACGAAGGTACCGAGCAATTCGTGTTGCGAGGAAAACAGCGGTTCTGACCAGCATGAGACCAGGCCAGCGGCCATCGCCGCCTCGCGATGCTCACCCCAATGCGGATGGGTCTGGATGTTTTCAATCGCCACGCGTTCGCAACGATAGGCTGCAGTGCCACTGCAGCAGACGCCATCCACAATCGGGATGACGCGCATATTGGCGTTGTATTCCTCAGGCAAACTTGGCGCCGCCTGCAGCACCAGATTGCGGCCGGTAGAGTCGACCACCAATAGAGAGCAGATCAGGGCCGGACGCATTTGCTCGACATACAAAGCCAATTGAGTCAGCACTTCCGGCAAGGGGGCGCCGCTAGCCAGCGTTTCAAAAATCCGTTTGTGTGCCTGTTCAACTTCCCGGCCGGTGAGAAGCGCCTGATCTTGGCTTTCCAGACGTGTAGCCGTAGCGTTGAGCGCGCGAATCAGCGCATCCAGCTCGCGCACATTCGTGGTTTCTTCTATTTCAAGACGACCGCCGGAGCGATGCGGGAGCGCCTTAACAAAAGCAGTAGCGGCCTGTACAACACTGATGGGGCGACGCAGCACCGAATAAATAATTGCCATCTGCCCAACCACCACCAATACACAGATCAGCAGCACATACACAGCCAATGTGAAGGTATAGGGAGAAGCGCTATTGCGGCTGAAGCCGCTGAAGGGGAGGATCTGAAAAGGAATGCCGGCATCGATCATGAGCACCAGCGTCAGGAATGCCATAGCGACTTGCACAAGCAACACCAGTGCAAATGCCCGTAATAGGAAACGCGGCCACGTAGACATCAATGACCTCGCGGGCGACGCTGATAGATCAAGTAGAAACCAAGCACTACAAATCCCCTCTCGTCGTGATGCACTCGAAAACAGATGCACCTGCGACCGATTTTATGTATCGGAATACTCGCGTTCTGTGGCGAGTTCGCTCCAAAAACCGCAAATTGCTTAGCAGTTCTTGGCTGAGCTTAACGATAACTTGTGTTTTATCTCAACACAAGCGGGATTTCACAACTCAATATGTTCAAGCGAACACGTCTACGCTGCCAGCGCTATTAACTGGCTGGCTGGTATAGGCTTTCAGGGCGGAAGCGGCTGCCTCTACCGTGTCTTTGACAATCGCCGCGGCACTGCGGCTGGTTTCCGACGATGGCGCCGGGGGGCTTGCTGCGGCTTGATCGGCCGCCTGGGCTTGATCGCTGGCCGACGTTGCATCGGCCTTGGATAAAGATGATTGACGTTGTTCTTCGGCCAGTTTGTCGGCTTCAATTTGCTGAGCGCGCAGCTCGGCCGATAAATCACTGCGGCCTTTGGCTTCCAGCTCGCTCCCTACCGCCGCCACGCGCTGATCTTGTGGGCTGGGCTGGATCGGGGCTAAGGCTGCAGCCTGAATGCGCGCCCCCTTGTCGATATTCTGTTGTGGCTTACTCTCGGGGGAGGTGTCGATACCGACTTCACCAGCGACTGCATATTGCTTGCCATCAGGGCCGTCGGTATAGGTGTAGCTGGGACCGCTGGTGATAATGCCGCGTCCGGCATTCATGTGCGCCTGTTCATGTGCACGCACCTCGGCATCGATCTGCTTGAGTTCCTGCACACGGCGCTGGTCAGCGGCGCTCAGTTCGCGCGCCTTGCTGCTGATCTGAACATTGGTGCTGGAGGTGGTGGTGCTACTGCTTGTGCTGCTGTCACTCGTGGAAGTATCGCTGTTGCTGCTTCCGGTGCCGATGGTGGCTTTGGTTAACGCAAGTTCGCTCGCGTTGGCAGCGGAGATGCCAACGGTGTCGAGCGAAGAATTAAGCGCAACTGATAGCGCAGCCATGATCGGTTAAAAATTGAGCGTTATGGGCCTCTTACAAGAATAGCTCACCGCACGGCAAATTGAAAAGCAAATTTCCTATTTAAATCAGGGGTATTTCCTTAAATTTAGCTGACAGCCCCGGCTTATAAAACCGGCGGCAATTGGGCCGCATAAGTCTGGCGCTCCTTGCTCGCTTCGCCCAGCAGCGCGCAGCCCAGCAGCTTGCCATCCGGGCTCTTGAACAATGCACGGGCGCCGTTCTCGATCAGCTCTTCTTCCCAGGCACCCGCAGCACCCATGGCAGGCGGGCTGACGATGGTCGGACAAGCCGGGGTTTTGACCGCCACCGGCATGGCCGGATAGCTGAGCAGGGTCGGCTCACCCGCCAGAGTTTTGGCCAGGGCGCGCGCGGCGCTCATGATGGGCAGCACAAAAGGCAGCACTAGGCCTTCGACCTCGGCGCAATCACCCAGGGCATAGACGTCAGGCGCGGAAGTTTGCAGATGGCGATCAACCACCACGCCGCGATTGATTTTCAAACCGGCCGCGGCAGCCAGTTCAGTGGCCGGCTTCAAACCGATGGCGGAAAGCACGATGTCGGCGTTGAATTGCTGGCCGTCTGCGGTCGTCAGCGCATAGCCAGTCGCAGCCTTGTCTACATTGGCAATGCTGGTGCCAAAATGAAAATGTACGCCAGCGGCCTCTAAGGCTTTGCGGAAATAAGCGCCAACCTGTGGCGGCAGCAAACGACCCAAAGGCTGCGGCGCCAGATCAAAAACACTGACGGCATGGCCGGCGTGACGCAAGTCGTTGGCGAACTCGCAACCGATCAGACCGGCGCCCAGAATGGCGACGCTCATGCCGGCTTGCAGGCGCTCGCGAAACACGGCGTACTGGCCCAGATTGTTCACCGACAACACATCCTCGGCACCACTGCCGGTCAAAGGCAAACGAATCGGATGCGCACCATTGGCCAGCACCAGCTGGCTATATTCGATAACTCCGCTACTGCTCGAAATCGTCTTGGCTGCGGTGTCGATATGGCTGACTTGCTCATTGGTGAGGAAATCCGCGTTGAGCTGCTCGGCCAATTTTGCAGCCGGATTCAGCGCCAATTGCAGCGCGGTCTTACCCGCCGCGATCGCGTTCGACAAACTTGGCTTGGAGTAGAACGCGCCATCGTCAGAAGTAATGATGGTCAGCGGCACGGTCGTGTCCAGTTTGCGCAATTCACGCGCGACGGTAATGCCCGCCAGGCCACTGCCAATAATTACTACGGGTGCGGTCATACTCAAATCTCCATCATTTCAAAGTCGTCTTTGCCCACATCGCATTCGGGGCAAATCCAGGAATTGGGTACATCTTCCCAGCGCGTGCCGGGTTCCAAACCATGTTCGGGGTCGCCTAGCGCTTCGTCGTAGACATAGCCGCAGATCAGGCAGCGGTAAAGCTTGAATTCACGTTCACTCATGGAAAGCTCAGGGGTAAAGCTAGAAGAAACTTAGTGAGCGACGCCGCGCGCACCGACTTGGCGGGTACCGGGCAAGCCGGCATCGAGCACCGCTTCGCGCACCATATCAATGGCTTTGGAGCGGGGGAAACTGCTGCGCCAGACCAGGCCCACACGGCGGGTAGGGGTGGGCTCGATAAACGGACGGACGGTCAGCAAAGGCGAGGCTTGCGTCGGTGGATCAACTGCGGTGGCGGGCATCACGGTAATGCCCAGCCCGCTCGCCACCATCAAACGTATGGTCTCCAGCGAACTGCCTTCAAGCACTTGCGGCGAGGGTGTATTGCTGGCGCGGGTGCACAAATCCAGCACCTGGTCGCGGAAGCAGTTACCGGCGCCAAGCATCAGCAGCGGCTCATCAAGCAGGCGATTCGGATCCACATCCTGGTCGCTCCACGGATGGCCGTGCGGCAAGAGCACACGGAAGGACTCGTCATAGACGGGTTGCGCCACCAGGCCCGGCTCGTCAATGGGCAGGGCGATGATGATGAGATCGAGCTCGCTGTTCTTGACCTTGGCGATCAGCTCATGGGTATAGCTTTCCACCAGCATCAGCGGCATGCCTGGAGCGCGCGCTTTCAGCAGCGGCACCAAAGTCGGCAAGAGATACGGTCCAATGGTGGGGATCACGCCAAGGCGCAAAGGTCCGGCCAGCGGGTCTTTACCCGCCGCGGCGATTTCAGAGACGCGCGCGGCTTCGGCGAGCGTGCGCTCGGCCTGGGCAACTACTTGCAAGCCAATTTCGGTAGGGCGGACTTCGCCGGGGGCGCGCTCAAAAAGCGCTATTCCTAGCTGATCTTCCAGCTTCTTGACGGCAACTGACAAAGTTGGCTGGGCCACAAAACAAGCCTCGGCGGCACGGCCAAAATGGCGAGTCCGCGCCAGCGCAACAATGTATTTCAGGTCAGTCAGGGTCATGCCGGCATCCGTGTGTCGTAAGCCGCTTGATTATGCCCCTGCTGGCGCCTTACCTCAAGCTGTGGGCAAGCCTTGTTCGCCTTGCTGCGCCGGCAGAACGCCAACCCAGACTGGCAAATTGGTGCGCATCTGCGGACGCTTGCCTTGTGCCCAGTTGTGCTCACAAGTGGTGCACAGAATGCACGCCATGCGCTGTTCGCGACGATTCAAAAGGTTGTAACAATGAGCGCAAACCGTTTGCATATTTTTCTCCATTTGGCTTTATTCTCATTGGGTTAGCCAAACTGAACGGCACCTATCGCAGGTCCTGTGATGCACATTCAGCCGGCCTCCCCATAGGCCATAAAGCAAAGTTCATGCGTGCACTTATAACGAGAAATTGTTACGCTCTGATGATGCCCAGTTCCCCAAGCCCGACCACCGATCGCGACTTGATTCGCCAGATCGCCCTTCTCTCTTTCGCTGCCTTTGCTGCCAGCGGCACCGCCCGGATCACCGACCCATTGCTGCCCCAGCTGGCCGATGCGTTTGCCATTTCTGCGGGCCAAGCCTCGCAAGCAGTCTCGGCGTTTGCGCTGGCCTATGGCGCGTTTCAGCTGCTGTATGGGCCGCTGGCCGATCGCTTCGGCAAGTACCGCGTCATTTGCTATGCCATGTTCGCCAGCATGCTCGGCAGCATCGGCACAGCCATGGCGACTGACTTCAATTGGCTGGTAGTCACCCGCGTATTGACCGGCGCTACAGCGGCGGCAGCGATTCCGCTATCCATGGCCTGGATTGCCGACAACGTGTCATACGAAAAGCGTCAGCCGGTGCTGGCGTATTTTCTGATCGGGCAGATTTTCGGCATCATCAGCGGACAGGTCTTTGGTGGCCTGTTCGCGGACTTGACCGGTTGGCGCGGCGCCTTCTGGTTCATGCTGTTCGCCTTTCTGATCGTCGGCACCCTGCTGCAATGGGAGCGCCGGCGCAGCCCGGGCGTTGACCGTGCCGCCGAGACGGATGGCCCGCCGGTGCATTTCAGTACGCGCTTCGCCGCGGTGATTCGCACTCCGTGGGCGCGCGTGATCTTGATTGGCGTGTGCTTTGAAGGCGCTTGTGTATTTGGCGGGCTGGCGTTTGTGCCGACCTATCTGCATCACACCTTCGGCATTTCACTGACCAAGGCCGGCGCACTGATGGCCATGTTCGGTCTCGGTGGCTTGTCCTATGCGATGTTCGCCAAACATTTCGTCAGTCGTCTGGGTGAAAGCGGTCTGGCGATTGCCGGTGGCTGCACGCTCGGTTTGTCGTATGTGATTTTCATCCTGGCCCCACATTGGCTGTGGGCCGCGCCCGGCGCCTGGTGTGCCGGCATCGGCTATTACATGATGCACAACACCTTCCAGATCAACGCTACGCAAATGACGCCGGCGCATCGCGGTACCGCCGTATCGATGTTCGCGTCGGCATTTTTCCTGGGCCAATCCAGCGGCGTGGGGCTCAACTCTTTCACCATCGACCATCTTGGTTTTGTTGCCGCCTTTGCCATCCCGGCGATTGCGCTGCCTGTCATTGGTATAGTGTTTGCGACTTTGCTCAAGCGCAAACACGCTCACGCCGCCAACTGATCCACTGCGACAGATTGTCCCATCGCCGGACAAACTGTCGCACTTTGCCCCCATAGTAAAAATTCCAGGCATTACCAATAAGCCTGCCAAATCAGGCAATAAGCCGCGACCATCAAACTGGTACGCCGGTTGCTAAAGCTATCTCATCCGTCGCGCGATTCATGGCAGTGAATCCGATGACGTTCATAAAAAAGAGGAGATAGTCATGTCTGGATTTTTTTCCCGGGAACGTATTACCGCGTCGCCCGACTTCAATCGCTGGCTGGTGCCACCCGCCGCACTCGCTGTGCATCTATGCATCGGCCAGGCCTATGCATTCAGTGTCTTCAACGGTCCCTTAAGCAAAGTCATCGGCGTCACCAGTGCGGCGCCAGATGACTGGAAGCTCACCACACTCGGCTGGATCTTTAGTCTGGCTATCGTCTTCCTCGGTCTCTCTGCTGCCTTCGGCGGCAAGTGGCTGGAGAAGGTCGGCCCGCGCGTCACCATGTTCGTTGCCGCCTGCTGTTTCGGTGGTGGCTTCCTGGTCTCGGCACTCGGCGTGTCGCTTCATCAAATCTGGCTGGTCTATCTCGGCTACGGCGTGATCGGTGGCATCGGGCTTGGGCTCGGTTATGTGTCGCCGGTGTCCACACTCATTAAATGGTTCCCGGATCGGCGCGGCATGGCGACCGGCATGGCCATCATGGGTTTCGGTGGCGGCGCCATGATAGGTGCGCCACTGTCTGTATTCCTGATGGATATGTTCAAGTCGGCCACCTCGGTGGGTGTCACGCAAACCTTCGTGGTCATGGGTCTGCTCTATTTCACCTCAATGATGATAGGTGCGCTGGCGATTCGGATTCCACCGGAAAACTGGAAGCCAGCTGGCTGGGAACCGCCTGCTGCCGCCAGCAACAAGCTCATCACCTCACGTCATGTTGATATCGACGAAGCACTCAAGACTCCGCAGTTTTATCTGCTGTGGCTGGTGCTGTGCCTGAATGTGACCGCCGGTATCGGCGTGCTGGGACAAGCCTCGGTGATGATTCAGGAAATGTTCAAGGGCTCAGTCACGCCAGCGGCAGCGGCGGGCTTTGTCGGCTTGCTCAGCCTCTTCAATATGGGTGGTCGCTTCCTGTGGTCATCGGCATCTGACTACCTGGGCCGCAAGAACACCTATATCGTGTTCTTCGCCCTCGGCGCCATTCTTTACTCCAGCGTACCGGCCATGGGCCATGCCGGCAATATCGCCATGTTCGTACTCTTCTACGCAGTCATCATGAGTATGTACGGCGGTGGCTTCTCCACCATCCCGGCTTATCTGGCGGACATATTCGGCACCAAGTTCGTCGGCGGCATTCATGGTCGATTGCTCACTGCATGGTCGACGGCTGGCGTACTCGGCCCGGTGCTGGTCAACTACATCCGTGAATACCAGATCGATCAGGGCGTAGCCAAGGCCGATGCCTACACGGTAACCATGTACATCATGGCCTGCCTGCTGATCGTCGGCTTCATCTGCAATCTGCTGGTGCGTGCGGTCAATGAAAAGCACTACATGGATCAAACCGAAGCCGCCAACAAGCAACGTCCGCACGGCTATGTCACTGCCGGCGCCATGCGCTGATTCAAGGAGAGAAACCATGAACACACATAGCCATCATCAACATATCTCGCATAGCCCGGTGCTGATTGCGGTCTTCTGGCTCTACGTCGGCATACCGCTGGCCTGGGGCGTATGGTCCACATTGCAAAAAGCACTGGCACTTTTCCACTAGGTTTCATCCCCACAGAGTCGCAATGACTCTATGCCCCTTTGCGAGCACAGCCACCGCTGTGCTCGCATTTTTTGCTGGACAAAACACCCAGTAGTGGGAAACTTGTATGCATAAGCTCACCCATGCCCTCACTCCATGACAGAACCCGCAGTAACGTCTGATTCGGAAACTTACGATGCCTTTGGCGGTTGGCAGGAGCGCGCCATTCTGATCGTCGACGACGAGCCGGGCATGCGCAGTTTTTTGCAGCGCTCACTACAGAACCGCTGTGGCCTGGTTGAAACTGCTGCATCAGTAGATGAGGCCGGACAACTACTCAGCCAACACCATTTCGATCTGATCATTCTCGACAATGCCATGCCCGGCAAACACGGCGTCGATTGGCTGCATGAGATCCGCGAAGCGGGCCTGCACAATGAAGTGATTCTGATCACCGCCTTTGCTGATCTGGAAACCGCGATTCGCGCCCTGCAAGCCGGTGCTGCCGATTTCCTGATCAAGCCTTTCCGCATCAACCAGATCCTGAATGCGATTGGCCGTTGTTTTGATCGCGCACGCTTGCGCCGCGAAAACTTTGTCTTGCGCCGTACCTTGGATGCGCGCGGCGAGCTGCCCGGTGATGACGGACTGATTGGTGATTCCGCCGCGCTGTTGCCGATTCGCGATGCACTGCGGCGTCTCGCCGCCATGCCCACCACCGTGTTGATCACGGGCGAATCCGGCACCGGCAAGGAAGTGGCTGCCCGAGCCCTGCATCAACTCAGCAAACGCGTGGCCAATCCTTTCGTGCCTGTGAATTGCGGCGCCATCGCTCCGGAAATTATCGAGAGCGAATTGTTTGGGCATCTCAAAGGCGCCTTCACCGGCGCTGCCTCTTCACGCGAAGGCCTGTTCTTCTACGCCCAAGGCGGCACGCTGTTTCTTGATGAGGTCGGCGAATTGCCGCTGGCCACCCAGGTGAAGCTGCTGCGCGC
>DATJIB010000275.1:0-4407 GCA_035493575.1 Rhodocyclaceae bacterium
AGCATTGCGTGGCGGGGACCGAATGGACTTGGGATGGCGTGCGCTTTTTAATTTTGCATCCGGGCTACGATGCCTATGATTTACCCGGGCGCAAAACCAATGACATGAGCTGTGTGCTCAAAGTGACCAGTCATTTCGGCAGCGTGCTGCTCACCGCAGATATCGAAGCGCGCACCGAGCAGGCCTTGTTGCGAACCAATGCCGTCCAGTTGAGGTCCGATGTATTGCTGGTGCCGCATCACGGTAGTCGCACTTCGTCCACGCCAGCCTTTATTGCGGCGGTCGGGGCACCAATCGCCATCGTGCCGGTGGGTTATCGCAACTCGTATCGGCATCCGCATCCGTCGGTGATGACGCGTTATGCAGACAGTCGTGCGCAGATATATCGCACCGATCGCGACGGTGCGCTGGACGTGCGCTACAGTGCCAATGGAATCACGACCAATGCCGAGCGTGTAGAGCACGCCCGCTATTGGCACAATCAACAGGAAAATCAATGACTCAAATGCGCGAGCGCAGTGTGCAATGCATCCACCCCGGTGGCATGCATCGCATGGCTTTTACCGAATGGGGTGATCCGACCAATCCGCGCGTCCTGATCTGCGTGCATGGCCTGACCCGTTGCGGGCGTGACTTTGATGACTTGGCTGCGGCCATGTCGGATCACTACCGCGTGGTTTGTCCTGATGTAGCAGGGCGGGGGCAGAGCGAATGGCTGCCTGATCCGATCATGTATTCGCTGCAGCAGTACGGCGCCGACATGATGGCGCTGCTGACCTTGCTGGCACCGCAAACCCTGGATTGGGTGGGTACATCCATGGGCGGCTTGATCGGCATGGGTATTGCCGCGCAAGCGAATTCGCCGATCCATAAGCTGGTGCTTAATGATGTCGGGCCGGTGATTACCGCTGTCTCGCTGCAGCGTATCGGCCAGTATCTGGGTAATGCGCCACGCTTCAATACCTATGCCGAGGGCGAAGCCTTTGTGCGCATGACCAGTCCCGGTTTTGGCGCGCTGACCGATGCGCAGTGGCAGCACTTGAGTACGCATGTGCTGCACCGTGCTGATGACGGCAAGTTTGAGTTTCTGTACGACCCGGCCATCGCCGAGTCGTTTAGTCAGGCCTTGGTCGCCAGCGGTGGTCTGGATATTGAATTGTGGCCCTTGTATGACATGGTGAGCTGTCCTACCTTGCTCTTGCGCGGCGCCAATTCGGATTTGCTGACCCGTGAAACCGCCCAGGCCATGACCCAGCGTGGCCCAAAAGCCCAATTGGTAGAGATAGATGGCGTCGGTCATGCGCCAAGCCTGATGCCGGCAGCGCAGATCGAGATTGTGAAAGGTTTTTTGCTGGCCGGAAGCTAGGCCAATCTCTGTTAGAATTCTGCGTGGCGGGTCTCCCCGCATTGTGGGGTGGTCAACCTGGTCAGGTCCGGAAGGAAGCAGCCACAGCCAATTCCTGCAAGTGCCGGGGGTCAGGCTCGCCACCCTCCCTATTCCTGTCGTTCTGCTTATAGCCACTGCTGCATAAATCCTAGTCCATGAGTTATCAGGTACTGGCGCGCAAATGGCGCCCCAAATCGTTTGCTACCTTGGTTGGGCAGGAGCACGTGGTCAAAGCCTTGACCCATGCGCTGGAACAGCAACGACTGCATCACGCTTATCTCTTCACCGGCACGCGCGGCGTTGGTAAAACCACCATCGCCCGCATCATGGCCAAGGCCCTGAACTGCGAAACCGGTCTGACCGCCACGCCATGCGGCGTGTGTTCCAGCTGTACCGAGATTGATAGCGGCCGTTTCATTGATTACATCGAGCTCGATGCCGCCTCCAATCGCGGCGTTGAAGACATGACCCAGCTGCTTGAGCGCGCCACCTATGCGCCGACTCGCGGCCGCTACAAAGTCTATGTGATCGACGAAGTCCACCAACTCTCCGGCCATGCATTCAATGCCATGCTGAAGACGCTGGAAGAGCCGCCCGAGCACGTCAAATTCATCCTCGCCACGACTGACCCGCAAAAGATTCCGGTCACCGTGTTGTCGCGCTGCTTGCAGTTCAACCTCAAGCAGATGCCGCAGCATCACATCGTCGATCACCTCACCAATGTATTGACGCAAGAGGGAATTCCTTTCGAAGCCCCGGCTTTGCGCCAGTTGGCGCGTGCCGCCAGTGGCTCCATGCGCGATGCCTTGTCCTTGCTGGACCAAGCCATTGCCCACGGCGCTGGTCACGTTCTCGAAAACGGCGTGCGCGACATGCTCGGCACGGTTGGCGATGACTATCTGTATGCCTTGCTTGATGGCCTGGCTGCGTTTGATATTCATGCCCTGATCGGCGTGGCCGATCAGATGGCGACGCGCAGCCTGTCTTTCGAAGCCGCGCTGCAAGAGCTGGCAACACTGTTCCACCGCATTGCCCTGGTGCAAATGGCGCCCGATGCGCTGACCGATCCAACCGAACGTGCGCGTCTGGAAAAATACGCTACCGCCTTCGATGCCGAGTTCCTGCAGCTTTGTTATCAGATTGCCATTCACGGCCGCGACGATTTACGTTTGGCGCCGGATGAATATGCCGGCTTCACCATGTGCCTGATGCGCCTGGTGGCCTTCCGTCCAGAGGCAGCAGATGCGCCGAAGCGCGCCGCGCCTTTGCGTGCGCCGAATCTGAACCCGGCTGTGCGCAAGTCAGCTCCGGCGCCTGTTGCCGAACCTGCACCGGCACCGGTCGCCGAAACCAAGCCGGCGGCACCTGCGCCCAAGCCACAAGCCGCCGAAGAGTCGCCACCATGGGAAGTCCTGCCGGAAGAAGCTTATGCCGGGGTGTCCACCCCAGCGCCGGCCAGCCCGTCTGCGCCCCTTGCCCAGCCCGCGCCGGTCAAGGTGCAGGCATCGGCCCAATCCGACGAATGGCATGACATCGTCCGTATGCTGACCTTGCTGGGCATGGCGCGCCAGTTGGCGCAACACTGCGAGCTGGTCGCTGTCGATGAGACCACCATCAAGCTGCGTCTGCCGCCGCTGCACAAGCATTTGATGGGCGCGAGCCAGCAAGCCAAATTGCAGGCTGAACTGGAGCGCCACTTTGGCCGTCCACTACGTCTGAGCATTGATCTGGCCGAAGCCGCCAGCCTCACGCCAGCCGCACGCAACAGTAACGCCAAGCGCGAACGCCACGAGCGCGCGGTTGCCTCGATTGAAGAAGATGCATTCGTGCGTGAGGTGGTTGAGTTGTTCGACGCCACTTACGATGACGAAAAAATTAAACCTTTGGAACAGGAGTAACAGATCATGATGAAGGGTGGCATTGCCGGCCTGATGAAGCAGGCCCAACAGATGCAGGAAAAGATGGCCAAGGCTCAGGAAGAGCTCGGCGCTATTGAAGTCGAAGGCGCTTCCGGTGCCGGTGCCGTCAAGGTGCTGATGACCTGCAAGCACGATGTGCGTCGTGTGACCATCGATCCGTCCGTCATGGACGACAAGGAAATGCTGGAAGACCTGGTTGCCGCGGCGCTGAATGATGCCGTGCGCAAGGTCGAAGCCACCACTTCCGCCAAGATGTCGGGCTTCACCGCCGGCATGAATCTTCCACCCGGAATGAAGCTGCCGTTCTAATTACGGCTCAAGCAAATATATGAAAGAACCCGGTAGCCTCGAAGCACTGATCGAGGCCTTGCGCTGTCTGCCGGGCGTGGGTCCGAAGTCGGCGCAGCGCATGGCGTATCACTTGTTGCAGCGTGATCCGCGCGGCGCCGAAAAGCTGTCCAACGCCTTATCGAGCGCGCTCACCAATCTCAAGCATTGCACTCAATGCAATACCTTCACGGAAGAAGAGGTATGCAATCGCTGTGCTTCGCAGAAACGCAACGCGACCCAGCTATGCGTGGTGGAAATGCCCATCGATATGAATGTGATGGAGCAGACCCAGGCCTATAAAGGTTTGTATTACGTGCTGATGGGGCGCTTGAGTCCGCTTGATGGCGTCGGTCCGCGCGAGTTGAATTTCGAGCGCCTGATCAATCGCGCCTCGGATGGCGTGGTTCAGGAAGTCATTATGGCCACCAACTTCACCAATGAAGGCGAAGCCACCGCGCACTACGTGTCCGAGTTGCTGCGCAGTCGCGGCCTCAAGGTCAGCCGCATCGCGCGTGGCGTGCCGGTGGGCGGTGAGCTGGAGTTCACCGATGCAGGCACGGTTGCCCAGGCCTTTCTTGAACGCAGAGACTATTAAATGAATCTCGCCGGCAAGCCTTTGCAAGGTGTGAAGGTGATCGAGCTCGGCACCCTGATCGCGGGGCCGTTCTGCGCGCGCATCCTGGCCGAGTTTGGCGCCGAGGTGATCAAGATCGAAACGCCGGGCGAGGGCGATCCGCTGCGCAGCTGGCGCAAGATTTACGAAGGCACCTC
>DATJIB010000276.1:0-6069 GCA_035493575.1 Rhodocyclaceae bacterium
TTGGTTACAAGAAGGTTTCACTTGAAGCGACCTATGTTCCTGGTGCCGACGGAACAGGCAATATTTTCTTCTTCTGGGGCAAGTGGACTTTTGGCGACTAAATCATTCGCTACCATTGCTGACGTTCGCCCCACCATTAAACTCTTGGAGTCATCTAAATGAAGTTGCTCGTTGTCGGTTCTGGTGGTCGTGAACATGCCATGGCGTGGCGCCTATCCCAATCACCTGGCCTGCAAGTCGTTTACGTCGCACCGGGCAATGCTGGCACCGCCCGCGAAAAAGAACTTCAGAATGTTGCGATCACTGATCCAACTGAACTGGCTGACTTTGCCGAGAAAGAAGGCATCTACCTGACTGTAGTCGGTCCAGAGGCGCCATTGGCTGCAGGCATCGTCAATATTTTCCGCGCTCGCGGTCTGCGCATCTTTGGACCGACTCAGGCCGCTGCGCAACTGGAAAGCTCCAAGGATTTCTCCAAGCGCTTCATGGCCAAGCATGGCATTCCAACCGCCAAGTTTGAGACCTTCACCGATGCCGCCGCTGCGCACGCTTATGTCAATAAGGAAGGTGCGCCTATCGTCATCAAGGCGGACGGTCTGGCTGCCGGCAAGGGCGTGGTTGTGGCCATGTCGCTGGATGAAGCCCATGCCGCCATCGACATGATGCTGCTCGACAACAAGATGGGCGATGCCGGTGCGCGCGTTGTCATCGAAGAATTCCTCGAAGGTGAAGAAGCCAGCTTTATCGTCATGGCCGATGGCAAGCACGCCTTGGCCCTGGCAACCAGCCAGGATCACAAACGCCTTGGCGATGGCGATCAAGGTCCGAACACAGGTGGCATGGGCGCCTACTCGCCGGCCCCCGTAGTTACGCCGGACGTGCATGCGCGCGCCATGCGCGAAGTGATCATGCCGACACTGCGGGGCATGGAGGCCGATGGCATTCCCTACACCGGTTTTTTGTATGCCGGCCTGATGATCAAGCCGGATGGCTCGATCAAGACGCTGGAATTCAATTGCCGCATGGGTGATCCGGAAACCCAGCCCATCATGATGCGCATGAAGAGCAACTTCGTGACGCTGCTGGATGCGGCTATCGACGGCAAGCTGAATGAAGTTGAAGCCGACTGGGATATTCGTGTGGCCCTTGGCGTAGTCATGGCCGCAGCCAACTATCCGGAGACGCCGCGCAAGGGTGATGTGATTTCCGGGCTGGATGCCAAGACCGAGGACGCGCATGTTTTCCACGCCGGCACCGCCGAGCAAGGTGGAAAAGTTGTTACGGCAGGTGGCCGCGTACTGTGCGTGACAGCTTTAGGTGATACTGTACGTGGCGCGCAAAAGCTGGCTTACGAGGCCGCCGAAAAAATTCATTTTGACGGCATGCAATATCGTCATGATATTGGTTACCGCGCAATCAAACGATAAACCTTAATAACAGGGAGTCGCCGGATGGCAGGCAATATTGACACCGAAGCAGTGCGGCATTATTTAAGCGGACTGCGCGTCAAAATTGTCAGTGCTCTCGACCGTTTCGACGGCAAGCCCTTCAAGCGCGATGCCTGGGGGCGCGGCACTTCCTGCGTTCTGGAAGAGGGTAATTTCTTCGAACGTGGTGGGGTCAATTTCTCCCACGTCACCGGCGATGCCATGCCGGCATCAGCCACTGCCCACCGCCCTGAATTAGCCGGGCGTGCCTGGGAGGCCATGGGTGTTTCCCTGGTCTTGCACCCCAAGAATCCGTATTGTCCGACTGCGCATGCAAACGTGCGCTTTTTCATTGCCACCAAGGAAGGTGAGCCACCCGTATGGTGGTTTGGCGGCGGCATGGATATGACGCCGTATTACGGCTTTGAAGAAGATGCCAAGCATTTTCATCAGGTCTGTAAAACCACTTTGGCACCATTCGGCGAGGACGTGTATCCGCATTACAAGAAGTGGTGTGACGAATATTTCTTCCTCAAGCATCGCGATGAGCCGCGCGGTATCGGCGGTATTTTCTTCGACGATCTGAATGAGCATGGGCTGGGACCAGAGGATAAATCGCACTGGAATTTCACGCGCTGTTATTCCTTGATGCAGGCGGTGGGGAATAACTTCGTGGAGGCCTATTTGCCGATCTGCGAGAAGCGCCGCAATCTGCCTTACGGCGAACGCGAGCGTGACTTCCAGGCGTACCGTCGTGGCCGTTATGTCGAATTCAATCTGGTCTGGGATCGGGGCACGCTATTTGGTCTGCAGTCCGGCGGCCGCACCGAGTCCATCCTGATGTCGATGCCGCCGATTGTGAAATGGCGTTACGACTGGGAGCCCGAAGCGGGTAGTCCGGAGGCCAAGCTTTATACCGACTTTCTTAAGCCACGCGACTGGGCTGCTTAAAAACGAGGCAGTTTAAACATGGTGCTTTAAGGCAAGAGCGCCGCAGCGCGGAAGTGCTTGGTCGCCAGCGCCGGTTGCTCAAGTTGATCAAGTAGCTTGGCCAGGGCAATATGCGCTGCCCGACTGGGCTTGAGCGATAGTGAGGCTTCAAAGTAACTTTGTGCCTTGCCCCAGAGTTGCTTCTGCAAGCAGAAGCGTCCCAGCACCAGCAGCAATGCCGCGTCACGCGGATGTTGCAAGAGCCAGGCTTCGGCACGCGCAATGCGTCCCAGCACATCGGCGCCAGCGCAGTCACCATAGAGCGCGGCCAACTCGGAACTCCACTCGTCGTCCAACCCGTCTTCAATCACTTGTTGCGCTGCCGCTTGTTCACCCGCGTTCAGCATGATGCGGGCTGCCTCCAGTGCCAGGCCGGGCGCGCGACGCTCTGCATCGGGGACACGGTCCCAATAGGCGGCAAGGCTGTGCCCGTCCGCTGCTAGGGCTTGCAGGCGCTGTCTGTGCGCACCTGCGATCAATGGTGCCGTTTGAACCTGCGTCAGGGCATGATGCTTCTGCAACTGACGGGCCAGATGCACAACCTCTTCCCAATGCCCAACGGCGCGATGTGCGCGCAAGGCCAAACGCATGGCCACGATATGGCGGCCACTTTGATGCGTGAGTTGATTGAGCAGCACCAGGGCTTCGGTAAAGTTACGCGATTCGATGGCCAGTTCGGCTTCCAGCAGCAGACGGGCTCCATGAATTTCTTCGTCATAGACGATGGCGCGCTTACGCCACTCGACCACCTTTTGTTCATCGCGCATGGCATGTGCTGCACCGAGTCCGACGAGCGCTGCCAGGCCCGGCGCATGGTCGGCATTGAAAGCGAGCTCGGCATTGCTGAGACTGCGTGCATAACGGCCGCCGAGCCAGAACAGCACGGCTTCGCGCAATGCCCCTTCGGCTTTCTTATGCCGCCGCGCGGCGCGGAAGGCGCGTACACGCTCAGGCAAACCCAGCGTCAGAAAAAACGCACGCAGGATCAAATAGCCAAAGAAAAACCCCAGCACGATGAGAACCAGAAGCAGGTTCAGCGAGATTTCCAGGCGCCATGGCGGCAATACGAAGAGCGCGTAGCCTTCGTTGTATTGCGCTGCCAGGGCCAAACCGACGGCCAGTGCGCCCAGGGTGAGTAACCACAGAAGTGCGCGCATGCTTAACGTTTCTCGTGTGGCAGTTTGATATTGCGCACAGCTGCGAGTGTTTCATCCAGCTTGGGTACCGCCAGATTCAAATTGGTCGTGCCCAGACGTTGCAAGAGGTCATGCGCCGCTTTGACTTCCGGCGAGCGCATATCGAAATACAGCTCCAGCCATTTCACGGTCAGCAACAGGTCGTCGCGAAAGCTCTTGCTGTCACGCTGTAGCAGTGACAGGCGCGCATTGACCAGGCGCAGGCGCAGATTCTCGCGCAGGAACAAGGCCTGGCTCGGCGCCAGCAAGGCTGGGGCAGCTTTGTCCATGCGTTCGATGCGCACCAGCTGTTTCATGTCTTGCCACACGTCGTTTACAAGTCCAGTCCAGTAGGCGCTATCGCTGAGCGCAGGCTTGGGCGTGGCTTTGGCAGGTGCAGGCGTGGCACTCTTGAGCGGCCGCTGTGCATAGGCCAGTGGCAGCGTGTCGGTGACGGCGACCACACCTTCGAGCTTGAGTGCAATGCCGGAGATGTCGGCTTGCGGCAAGGCCTTGAGGCGATCAATGTCGTGCGCCAGCGATCGGCGCAAGGGCGCGAACTGTGGATTGTTGCTGCGTGCCAGACGTGCATCGGCACTTTGTAGCGCGATCAAGGCGGTTTCGACATTACCGGCCAGCTGCAGTTGCTGCGAGGCGATGGCAACGGATTGCTCGATCTCGGACAGGACGCGCTCGTCACGTCCCTGTGCCAGTTCCTGATACATGGTCTGCAGGGCGGCTTGCTGGCCTTGGGCTTCATTGAGCTGGGCTTCGAGCACGCCGACCTTGGCGATGAGTTCCTGGATTTCTTCGCGATTCTGTTTGCTGGTCACCAGGCTTTCGTGGGCAACGTTATCGCCGGCGCTGAGACGCTGCGCCAGTTCTACTTGCAGGGTGTTGATGCGAGCTTGCACCGACCACCACAGGATGCCCAGCACAACTACGCCGCCTATCCCGGCTTGCACCGCCGGGCGGCGCAGCAAGGCTGGTTTGGCTGGTGTTGTCAGAGGGGCTGCAGCGGGCGCAGCTTCAGATGACAAGGGAATATTGTTTTCAGTGTTCATGTCCGAAGTATCTTAGCAAACCCGCCATCAGTCCGGCGTCTGCCGGTTCGGTTAATACGACTTCTTGCATGCCCAAATGTTCCGCTGCCGCAACGATACGGGCATGCGGTACAAACAAAGGGGTCTTGCGTAGCCAGGCCAGGCCCAACGGGCCAACCATATTGACCAGATTGTGCAGGCCTTCGCTGCTGGTAATAGTGATGGCGTCGAGGCGCCCGGCTTCCCATAGCTTGACGAGTGGGTCGGCACTTTGTTCTGGCATGGCGCGTCGATAGCAGCTTGCGTAATCGACTGAAGCACCCCGCTGGCGCAGGGTTTCAGCCAAATGCTCGCGGCCGCCATCACCACGGAAAATAATCACATCGCGCCCGTGCATGCGTTGCAGTTCCGGCAGTTCGAGCAAGGCTTCAGAGTCGAAGCGCCCCTGCGGGCACAGGATTTGGTGCTGCTGGCCACTCAGGTCATGCGCCAGCAAGGCAGCTTCACTGCTGTGGCCTATCGTGGCCACGCGCACATGCTCAGGCCAGGAACGGCGTGAGAGCACCTCGTGCAAGCCCATCTGGACGGCATTCGGGCTGATGAAAATTGCGAGCTGATATTGATCGAGCCGAATGATCTGCTCGACCAGACTGGTCGTATCCGTCAACGGAAAAATGGCCAGCACCGGGAACAGGATAGGCTTGGCGCCGGCGGCGACCAGGGCTTCAGCCAGATGCGTGGCCTGCCCGGCGGGGCGGGTGACGACCACGTTCCGGCCAAGCAAGGCCTGTGTCATGGATGCTTGGGCAAGGCGGCAAGAATCTGGTCAGCACCGGCTGTGCGCAATTGCGCGACCAATGCCAAGCCCAGGGCCTCTGGGGCGTCGGCCGGGCCACTTAATTCTGCCGCCGCGATTTGGCTGCCATCAGGCAGGGCGACCAGCCCACGCAGACGGATCTGTCCATTCTGCATTTCGGCAAAGGCCGCCAGGGGGACTTCACAGCTGCCGGCCAACGCCCGCGAGACAGCGCGCTCGGCCTGGACGCAGGCTGCAGTGGCGGCATCGTTGAGTGGTGCCAGCCAGGCTGCAACATCGTCGCGATGGCTGGCGGCCTCTATGCCCAATGCGCCCTGGCCAGCGGAGGGAAGAGAGTCTTCGGGAGCAAGGACGGCGCGGATTCTGTCTTTGAGGCCGAGTCGGGTCAGGCCGGCGGCGGCGAGAATGATTGCATCGTATTCACCGCTATCGAGCTTGCGCAGACGCGTATCCAGATTGCCGCGCAGGCTGGTGACGGCCAGATAAGGGTAGCGCGCATGCAGCTGGGCTTCGCGGCGCAGACTGGAGGTGCCGACAACGGCGCCGGGTGGCAGGTCCTCTAGGCTGGCGTATTTGTTTGAAACAAAGGCGTCAAAGGGGACTTCACGCGGGCCAAT
>DATJIB010000277.1:0-3266 GCA_035493575.1 Rhodocyclaceae bacterium
ATCCGATGGCCATGGTGCGTCAAACCTCGGTCGCCGAAACAGCGAAACTGGATTTTGCCAACGGCATACGCTCCATGATGCGCCAGGATCCGGACGTTATCCTGGTCGGCGAAAGTCGCGATGCCGACACCGCCGAAATGGCATTCCGCGCCGCCATGACCGGTCACCAGGTGTACTCAACGTTGCATACCAATTCAGCCATCGGCGCCATTCCACGTCTGCTCGATATCGGTGTTTTGCCTGACATCATGGCCGGCAATATCATTGGTGTCATTGCCCAGCGCTTGGTGCGACGCCTATGTCCGCACTGCCGCAGCAGTTACCGCGCCAGCCCGACCGAAGCCAGCGTGCTCGGCAAGGGCGGAGACAAGGAAGCCCCGCTTCTTTACCGTGCCGGCAGCTGCGACAAGTGCCACTACCAAGGCTATCGCGGTCGTATCGCCATCATGGAAGTCCTGCGTATGGACGGCGATATCGATGAGCTGATTGCCCAACGGGCTACCGCACGCGAGTTTCGCAAGGCCGCCAACGCCAAAGGTTTCCGCAGCCTGGCCGAAGATGCAGTACGTCGCGTGCTTGAAGGCACCACCTCTCTGGATGAAGTCAGCCGCGTCATCGACCTGACGGAGCGCATGTAATGCCGCTGTACGCCTACAAGGCGATGAATTCCATTGGCCGCATGGTGCATGGCCGCATGGATGCAGTGAATGAGATTGATCTGGAAATGCGCTTGCGGCGCATGGAACTGGACTTCATCAATGGCGATCTGGTTCGGCATCGCAATCTGTTTGGCGGCGGCATTCCGCGCCGCGAGCTGATCAACTTCTGCTTTCACCTAGAGCAACTGGTTCGTGCTGGCGTACCGATTCTTGAAGGTCTGGCCGATCTGCGCGACAGCCTCGAGAACCCGCGTTTTCGCGAGGTTATCGCTGGCATGATCGAAAGCATCGAGGGTGGCAAGACGCTTTCCCAGGCGATGGCTGAACATCCGCCCGTGTTTGATGAAGTCTTTCGCAGCCTGGTGCACGCCGGTGAAGACAGCGGCAATTTGGCCGACGTACTTAAAAGCCTGTTTGAAACACTCAAATGGCAAGATGAACTCGCCTCACAAACCAAGAAGCTGCTGATGTATCCGGCTTTCATGGGTGTCGTCGTGATAGCCGTGTTTTTCTTCATGATGATTTACCTAGTGCCCAAGCTGACCAGCTTTATTCGCAATATGGGCCAAGTTATCCCGCCACAGACAAAATTCCTGATGTTTATCTCGGATGTTTTTGTGCACTACTGGTATCTCATTGTTACTGTTCCTTGCCTGATTATTCTCGGCCTGAACTTTCTGATTCGCACCAACCCTGCAGCGCGTTATCGATTTGATGACATCAAATTGCGCCTGCCGGTTCTGGGTGAGATTCTCAAGAAAATCATTCTGGCGCGCTTTGCCAGCACCTTTGCCATGATGTATGCATCGGGCGTTTCCATCATGGACACCATCCACACCACCGAACGCGTGGTTGGCAATGTGGTGATACGCGAAGCTATCGAACGCGCCGGGGTACTGATTGAAGAAGGGCAGAACATCACCCTGGCGTTTCAAAGCGTGGGGATGTTTCCACCACTCGTGATACGCATGCTGCGAGTCGGTGAAAATAGCGGTGGCCTGGATATTGCCCTTGGCAATGTCGCCTATTTTTTCAGTCGCGACGTCAAAGAGTCCATCGAGCGCCTGCAGACCATGATCGAACCTGCCATGACTGTCATTGTTGGCTTGATTCTGGGCTGGGTCATGATGTCTGTGCTGGGTCCGATTTACGACCTCATTACCAAGCTTAAAACCTGAAGCGCTCATCATCATGCCGGACCGCCGCATACTTCTGCTCAACCCGAACCAGCTGACTGCCTACTACTGGCAGAAGGATACGGTTCAGATCGAGCAACGTTTTCGCCCCGACGAAAATGGGCACGCCGATTTTCGTGCCTATTTGGCGCAGCACTCAAACAGTCTTTTCTACCTGCTGGCAGACTTACCTGATGAAAGCTTTCAGCAGGACACACTGCCGCATGTCAGCGGCAGTGATCGTAAGGCACTGCTGAACCGGAAGATCAATCAGTACTTCTTTGGTACCCCATTTACGCTGGCGCGCTCGCTCGGCCGTAATAGCGAGGGGCGCAAGGATGAGCGCTTTATTTTTGCAGCACTCACGCGCCCTCAGACACTGGAGCCATGGTTGTTAGCCATGCAGGAAATCGGCGCGCCACTGGCCGGGATTTACTCTCCGCCCCTGCTTTTACCGCAACTGCTGGATAAAGAAAAAACCGCAGAAGCGCGCCTGATTCTGATCACACTGACCGGTGGTGGCTTGCGTCAAAGCTATTTCGAACATGGTCTGCTGCGCTTCTCGCGCCTGACACCGCTCGCCACCGGTACGCTTGAAGAAGCCGCTGTCAGTGCCGCTGGCGAAGCCGCCAAAATCCATCAATATCTCGTCGGACAACGCCTGCTCGCGCGGGGCCAGAAAGTGCCAGTGCTATGCCTCGCCAGCCCGAATCGTTTCGCGATTTTGCGCGCCAGCTGTGTTGATACCGATGAACTGAGTTTTCACATCAGTAGCATCAACGATGCGGCAGAGGCTGCGCATCTGAAAACAGCACTGCCCGATTCATACTCGGATCTTTTATTGGCGCATCTGCTGGCCAAAAATGTCCCGGCCCAGCAGTTTGCCGATGGCCTTGCACGGCAACACTATCGCCGTTGGCAGCTGCGCTTCAGCATCAACGCACTCGCTCTGATTACCCTGGCCTTGGCGGGGCTCTTTGCGGTTCGCACTGGCTTTCAGATTTATCTCGACAAAGAGCGCATTGAAACAGCCAAGCTCATGAGCAGCACTGAGAAACTGCGCTACGACAACTTGGTGATGTCCTTGCCAGCTGTCCCGGTGAGTCCGGATAATCTACGTACATTGATTGAGCGTTGGAGTGAGTTGGAACAGCGCTCCCCTGATCTGGCAGCATCGCTTGCGCCCATCAGCCATGCTTTGCAAGCCACTCCCCAAGTTGAGCTCACCAAGCTCGATTGGCATCTGGGGCCTACCCCGGATGACAACAAAGCAGGTCAAGCCAATCCCGGCCCAGCGGTGAATGGCTCAAACGCCAACTATATTGTGATTGATATTGAGGCCAAGCTGCCTGGCAGTTTGGGGCCTGACCGTCGCACCCAGAGTGAGATCGTTGATCGCTTTGTCAGCAATATCAAGTTGGATGCCAACGAT
>DATJIB010000278.1:0-5305 GCA_035493575.1 Rhodocyclaceae bacterium
AGAGATGCCGTACTGACGCCGGGCAATCATGCCGGCGGAAAGCGCCAGCGCTGAACTGCGAGCCCAGAATTTTTCAATGAACTCGGGCGGCAAGCCCGACATGCTTGAACGCAAGGCCACGCCCAGCACTACGCTGAGCACATTGCGCATACCCAGTCTTTGCAAAGCGCTCTGCACGTTGTCGACCTGATTGCCGGAGCGGAACAAAGCCGAGTTGGCCATTTTGAGGGTGATGCCCGACATGCCGACATCCGAACTGATGATGTTGGCCAGCCTGCGCAAATCCGGCTCATCTTTGCGCGCCTCTTGCATCACCTCACTGACCAAGGCCGGACAGGTTGGAATATCAAAGGCATCCAAGACCTTGTCCAACTCTTCTTTATTCAGTTCAACATTCGCAGGTGCGGTGGCAGAGGGGCTTGAATTCATGCGACTCACTCGGTCAAAAAACTTAAGAGAATTATGCACTAGCTATCCGCAAAAACCGCACCGCTCTATTTGTAAATCTGACTTAACTCGTCGCGCCGCAGCGCTGCATAGGCTGCTGCACTTTCCATGAACTCAAAGAAGTCTTCGGTGAAGCCAGCGTAATCTGCTTGCAGCTCAACCACCGCGCCAGGCAAGGTTCCCGGCTGCTTGAGTCGGTGCCGAGCGATGCGATCCAGGGCCCCACCCACGCCATCAATCGCGGCATAACTCGTTAGCCAATCATCTTGCCGCATATACGGCAGGATGCCCGCCAGTCGCTCAGGCAAAATTGATACATGAGCGTGCAAGAGCGCATATAAATCGTTCGTGTATTTCGGTAAAGGCTGAGGATTGAAGTGATGCCAATTTGCTGCGAGGAGGTGATCGTAAAACATATCCACCATGACACCGGCATAGCGGCGGCGCTCGGTACTGACACGCCGCCGACTGCGCTGAAACGCGGGATGATTATCGGCGAAGCTGTCGATACTGCGATGCAAAGCCACGCCAGCGGCCAAAGGTGGCGGCAGTACGCCAGGCAAAGTGCCCTTGATAAAGTCACCCAGAATTCCGCCAATTCGATCCGAGTCAGCCTCGCCAGCCAAATATGCGTGCGCTAGATAATTCATGCTTAAATCAGAATCCTGATCGTATTCAACACAAGAAATCACCATGTCTGTCTATGCAGTCGGCGGGAAGCACCCGCAATTTTCCGATCCAGTCTGGATCGCTCCCAACGCCACCGTGATCGGCTCCGTAACGCTGGGCGCCAACAGCAGCGTATGGTGGAATACCGTCATCCGCGCCGACAATGAAAACATCGTCATTGGCGAGAATACCAATGTGCAGGACAACTCGGTGCTTCATGCCGACCCGGGCGTACCGCTCACGCTGGGCAACAATGTGACGATCGGTCATATGGTCATGTTGCATGGCTGTACAGTAGGTGATGGCAGCCTGATCGGAATCAAGAGCGTGATCATGAACAATGTCGTGATCGGCAAGGAGTGCCTGATCGGCGCCAACACCCTGATTCCCGAAGGCAAGGTGATTCCAGATCGGTCGCTGGTCGTGGGTTCGCCGGGGCGAATCTTGCGTACTTTAAGTGAAGAAGAAGTCGCCAAGCTACGCGGCACGGCAGCTCACTATGTTGAAAACTGGCAGATGTATCGCGATAGCCTCACACCTTTGGGATAAACCGAATACAGGCAACAAAAGCCCCACCTGCTGGTTGCAAATAGCTAGAATCATTCCTGTTTGCAGAACAAAAACCCTTTGGGGAAAATACATGCGTCTCAACTTGCCGTCCTTGCTGCGTCTCAGTCTGTTTACCACGCTTGCTGCATTGAGCCATAGCGCATTGGCCCAGAGTGGCAACAGTGTTTATGCCCGTGTTGCCAATAGCGTTGGCATCGTCATCATCATGACCTACGAAGGTGAACTGGTCGGTTCCGGCAGCGCAGTCACCGTGGCTTCGCAAACCATGGTCACCAACCACCATGTACTCATGCCCGGTTATCGCTACCAGGTCCTGATCAATGGCGGACGCTATGAAGGCTATATGTCCACTTGCGATAGCGACCAGGATCTTTGCCTGCTCAGCGTCAAAGGGCTCGAAGCCCAACCCGTTGAATTCGGCGACGTTAGCAAGATCAACGTCGGTGATCCGGTGTACACCCTCGGCTTCCCGAACGAAATCGGCAATGTGGTCGGAGTCTCGGAAGCCACCAAACAAAAAAGCTATACCCCGTTGCAATCCACACTGAGCAATGGCCTGATCACGGCATTGCGGCCAGTTGATGGCGGCTCCATCATTCAAACCAATGCTGCCATCTCACCCGGCTCAAGCGGCGGTGGATTATTTGACGCAAATGGCCGCCTCTTGGGCATTACGACCTTTGGGATGAAATACGGCCAGGGGTTGAATATGGCGCTCCCCGTCAATTGGGTGGCACGCTTAGGCGTTAGCGGAGCGCCACACCCCGCTGACATCATCAACGCCGCAGCTGCGGGCAATACTTCTCCGCCTAAACAAAACTCACGTGACGTCGATCAAACCCCATCGAATAGCGGAGGTGAGCCTGGCAATTTCAGCTCACCCAACCTAACCCCTGCCGAGAGCCCAGACCCGTTTAAAAAATATAAGGATCACTGGTGGTATGCCATCCCCGCTGTATTGATTGCATTACTCGTCGTTAAACGTGTCAGAAATCGCGACGAAGACGAGGCTGTGGCAGTCGATATACCCCGTACAAGCGCTACCCCTCAGCTGCAAAGTTTTATGGAAGCCGCAAGCAAAGAGCTTGACGAGCAACGTGCTGATACAGCACTTTGGCAAATGGTCCTGAATGAATGCAAAGGGAACGAGTCACTGGCGCGCGAGTCATATATCAAGTACCGGGCTACCAAACTGCGCTCAATTGAAAAAGACAAGCAGTGGGCCGAGACAGCACGTCAAACCTAATTTCTTGAAGGGAAGCTATATGCGCAATGCCGTTTCGCTGTGTGTTGTTCTTGGATTATCTAGTGCAGCATTTGCCCAGACCCTTCCTGCGCCACAAAATCAAGGCACACTGATTGACTTATCCAGCGAAGCCTCTCGTGCTACCGCGAATGATTTGTTTCGCGCCACAGCTTTCGCCGAAAACAGTGACCCCAGTTCTGCGGCTGTCGCCCGCCAAACCAATCAGCAGATTGCCGCTGCACTAGCCATCGCCAAAACCTACCCAAGCATCAAGGTAAAAACCAGCGGCAGCTACACCACGCCGATTTATGGCAAGACGCAAAAGACCATAGAGAGCTGGCGCATGCGTAGCGAACTTCAACTTGAATCACGCGATCCTGCCGCCCTCGCCGACTTAATAGGCAAGCTGCAAGCAACGCTTGGCATCAGCCAGCTTTCCGCCAGTCCAGCGCCTGAGACCGCCCAAAAAGCCGAAAGTGAAGCCACGGTCGATGCGCTCAACAGCTTTCGCGAGCGAGCCAGCCTGATTGCCAGCACCCTGGGCAAGAAATACAAGCTCAAGGAGCTTGTCGTCAGCAACAGCGGCCGGGCACCGGTCTACCCCATGCTACGCAAGGCCATGTTGGCTGAAGCCGCACCAATGCCTATGGAGGCCGGAGAAAGTCAGGTCGCCGTGACCGTCAACGGCAAGATCGAACTTATCGATTAAGCACTGCAAAAACTGGCAAACACGCCATCGAAGCAGGCTTTCAGCGTTATAATGGGAATTGTTCGCATTTGGTTTAAGCCAATGCCATTCCTGTTACCGCTGGAAGCACCTTGAATAGCCCCGCCACCCCTCTCCTCGCCGATATCAGCCTCTGTGATTTGCCGCGCCATATGGCGGCCACCATCACGCAGGTTATGACGCCCGCCAATCCGGACGAACACCACTTGGTGCTACGTTTGATTGAAATCGGTTTTCTGCCCGGGGAGAGCTTGCGTGTCGTCGCGCATGGCCATCCTGGCCATGAACCGATTGCAGTGCGCCTGGGGCACACAACTTTTGCATTGCGTCGCCATGAAGCGGCTTTTATTCGTGTGCAAATCACCTCCGATAACGCAGCATGAGCAATACCTTGTCATTGCACGTTGCCCTACTCGGCAATCCGAACTGCGGCAAAACCGCCCTCTTCAACTTGCTCACCGGCAGCCGCCAGAAAGTCGCCAACTACGCCGGCGTTACGGTCGAACGCAAGGAAGGCACTTTCACTACCAGCCAGGGCAAGCAGATACGCCTGCTTGATTTACCCGGCGCGTATAGTCTTAATGCCCTCAGCACCGACGAAGAAATCACGCGCGACGTGGTCATCGGCACGCGCAGCGACGAGGCCCGCCCGGACTTGCTGGTGTGCGTCACTGACGCAACCAATCTCAAGCTCAACCTGCGCCTGGTGCTCGAAGCCAAACAGCTGAACCTGCCGCTCGTCGTTGCTCTCAACATGAGCGATGCCGCGCGCCGCCAGGGCATTTTGATTGATACAGCGGTCCTGTCGCGCGAACTGGGCATTCCAGTGGTGGAAACCGTCGCCATTCAAACCAATGGCGCACAGTCGCTAATCGAGCATATCGACGCTGCCATTGCTCCCGCTGCACAAGCCACCTCTGACTGGCGTGCTGGCGATATTGCTGAAGTACTGGATACTCAAAAAGAAGTGCGCCGCATCCTGTCGCTGGCTGTGACCCTACCGACAATCAATACGCAGCTGGATGACAAGATCGACCGCATCGTTCTGCATCCTGTGTGGGGCATGCTGGTCCTGGCCGCAACCCTGTTTCTGATGTTCCAGGCCGTGTTCAGCTGGGCCGAAGTGCCAATGGACATGATCAATAGCGGCATGGGTAGCCTGGGTGAGCTGGTCAAAGAACATATGGCCCCCGGCATGCTGCAAAGCCTGATTGCTGATGGCGTGATCGCTGGCGCCGGCAGCGTGCTGGTGTTCCTGCCGCAGATTCTGTTTTTATTCCTGTTTATTCTGGCCCTGGAAGACTCAGGCTATCTGCCACGCGCCGCCTTTTTGCTGGACCGTGTCATGAGCACAGTAGGGCTATCCGGGCGCTCCTTCATTCCCCTGCTATCCAGCTTTGCATGCGCCATTCCCGGCGTCATGGCCACGCGCACCATCAATGACTGGCGTGATCGCCTCGTCACCATCATGATCGCGCCACTCATGACCTGCTCCGCACGTCTGCCCATCTATGCGCTACTGATCGCGGCCTTCATTCCGCAGCGAACTGTGGGCGGTATTTTCAATCTGCAAGGGCTAGTCCTGTTTGCCCTGTATATCGCCGGCATTCTCTCGGCCATGAGCGTGGCCTGGACACTCAAGCATT
>DATJIB010000279.1:0-5759 GCA_035493575.1 Rhodocyclaceae bacterium
CTCCGGCAGTAGACGCTGAGCATCTCCGCCAGCATGTCACGTATCTGTCTGAAACATTATTTCCGCGCAGCTTCGATCACCCCGGCAAGCTCAGGGCCGCATCGCGCTACATCCAGGAGCAGTTCGTCGCAGCGGGCGCTACGGTGGTCGTCCAGGATGTCATTGTGCAGGACGAAAAATTCAACAACGTGATTGCCCGCTTTGGGCCTGCCACCGGCAAGTTGCTGGTGATCGGCGCCCACTATGATTCGCATGGCGATACACCCGGCGCCGATGACAATGCCAGCGGTGTAGCCGGCCTGCTGGAGCTGGCCCGGCTATTTGCCAAACATCCGCCAACGCAGCCGGTCGAACTGGTTGCTTACACACTGGAAGAGCCGCCACACTTTCGCACCGATGATATGGGCAGTGTCTGGCATGCGCGCTCCGTGCAAGGCAAACCGGTCGAGATGATGATTGCGCTGGAAATGCTGGGTTACTTCAAGGACGAAGAGGGCTCGCAAAGCTACCCCGTCGCGCATATGGAAAAAATCTACCCGACGCGTGGCAACTTCATCGGCATCGTCGGCCGCTTCAGCGAATGGGCCGAAGTGCGCAAGCTCAAGGCGGCAATGGCGGGGTCCAGTGATCTACCGGTGGTGTCTATCAATGCGCCGCCCGCATTACCGGGTGTAGATTTCTCTGACCATCGCAGCTATTGGGCCGTCGATATTCCGGCCGTGATGGTTACGGATACGGCTTTTTTCCGCAACCCTAACTATCATCAGGCTGGGGACGTGGCCGGCAATCTGGATTACGTGCGCATGGCCAAGGTAGTGCAAGGGGTGTTTGCCTTTACCCAGCGTTGAACGATTCAATCACCGCCGCCGCAACCCCCACCGCCACACCCGTCCCCACCACTGTCGCCGCCGAAGAAACTGCTGCCATCGCCACCGGCATCGCTATGGCTGTCGCCAAAGCCTTCAGTGCTGCCATCAAAACCACTATCACCAAAGTCAGCGCCGCAATAGATGTCGCCGTTTCCGCCTTCCCGCAAGGACTCGCATTGCGGTGAGTAACGGAAGCCATCAGCGATGCCCAGTTTGGCGTCGATCGCGAACAGCAAGGGCAGGCGCGTGGCATGGCGTGGATCGATGTTTTCCTGTTTGCAGGCGTGCCACCAGGTGCGGCGCAAGCCGCTATTGTCGCGCTGGCTCTGCCCCAACACCACGGCTGGCGTGTGGTGCATGAATTGCCCGAAGGCCTTGCCGCAAAAGGCGTCGTAATTGCGTGTGTATAAAATCAGCTCGTGCCACAGATCATCCGTTAGCTGCGAAGGCATGGAGACAAACTGACGGCCGCTTTGCAAATGACAGAGAAAAAACTGACGCAAGGCATTGCCAACCAGTTGGCAGTCCTTGAGCGCCAGCTGCGGCCGCTTCTTGCGCAGTTTTTCATAGAGCCCGGGTGGGAAACGATAACTGCGGATAAATTCGGCACGGGCTGCGAGCCGCCCACGGCGCCATACGACGAAGGTGGCAGCCAGAAAGATAATACTCAAGCCTATGAAAACCGGATGTCCCATGGCGCCCCCGCGTAAAACGCCAATATGACACTGAGATAGCTTCCGCGCAAATGGCCGCAGTAAGGGCGGTGTACATCAGGGCTATTCTGATTTTGGTTTTGTGCCGCTGCAGCGCATAATTCGGTCCTCGCGCAAACCGCCACCGCTATTCCCGACGTGACTCACGCCACCCCCCATCTGCCTGCCGATTCTCTGGCTTTTGCTTTTTTGCGTGCTGCTGAGGTGCTTGCTTCGGTATTGGACGGCCGCACGCTGGACGCCGCACTGGCAGCATGCTGGCAAAAGCACAAACCGCAACCGCCAATGCGCGGGGCGATTCAGGATCTGGCGTATGGCACTTTGCGTGCTGGCGAGCGCGGTGATTTCGTTTTAAGCCAGTTGCTACGTAGCCCCCTGGCCGATACGCAAATGCGCTGCTTGCTGCTGGCCGCCCTGTACCGGCTCGATAGCCGCCCCGAAGATAGCCACACCACGGTGGATCAGGCTGTAACGGCCGCTGCCACCTTGGCCCACGGCAAGTATCGCGCGCTGGGCAACGCAGTGCTGCGCAATGCCTTGCGCCAGCGCGAATCCATCCAATCCCAGATCAATGCAGATGAGCCCGCCCTATGGCAGCACCCGGCCTGGTGGATTGCTGCCGTCAAGAAAGCCTATCCCGCGCAGTGGCAAAGCATTTTGACTGCTGCCAACAGCCATCCGCCCATGACTTTGCGTGTCAATCGACGTCATGGCGATGCCACGGCTTATATTGCCCGCCTGGCTGAGCTTGGTATTGGCGCCCGGGCCCTGGACGATACCGCGGTATTGCTGGAGCGTCCGCTCAACGTGGATGGATTGCCGGGCTTTGCCGAAGGCCATGCCTCGGTCCAGGACTGGGGCGCCCAGCAGGCCGCGCGCCTGCTCAATGCCCAAGCCGGCATGCGTGTGCTCGATGCCTGCGCGGCACCGGGTGGCAAGACGGCGCATATATTGGAGCTGGCCGACGTGGACTTGACCGCCTTGGAGCTCGATCCCAAGCGGGCTCAGCGCATTCACGAGAATCTGCAGCGTATCGGCCGCCCAGCCACGGTCAAGACGGCTGATTGCGCCAATCTGGCTGCCTGGTGGGATGGCCAGCCGTTTGAGCGCATCCTGGCCGACGTGCCGTGCTCGGCTTCCGGGGTCGCCAGACGCCATCCCGACATCAAATGGCTACGCCGCAAAAACGATATTGGTAGTTTTGCCACAACTCAGCAGCGAATCCTCGATGCCTTGTGGCAGACGCTGGCACCGGGTGGCACAATGCTCTACTGCACCTGTTCGATTTTTCCACAGGAAAACGGCGAACAACTCGCTGCTTTTGTTGAGCGCCATGCGGATGCACAGCGTATGGAAATCGACGGGCAGCCCGAATTGCAATTAACACCCAGCCCGGAACAGGATGGCTTCTATTACGCCCTGCTACAGAAAACTCGTTGAGCGGCTAATGCGCCTTGCCTGTGTGCTGGCTCTGGCCGCCATGACGACGCTCGCGCAGGCCGGCAGCATTGAAGCCAAAACCGTCACCCTGAATCAGACCGAAGACGGCACCACGCTGAGCGCCGAGTTCAATGTGGACCTGGGTTTTCGCCTTGAAGATGCCGTCTCACGCGGGGTGCCGCTGTATTTCACGCTTGAGTTCGAACTGACCCGGCCGCGCTGGTGGTGGTCGAATGAATATGTGGTGAGTCGCACCATTACCTATCGGCTTTCCTACGCCGCACTGACAAGACAGTACCGTTTGTCCACGGGCAATCTGCATCGTAATTTCAGCTCGCTGGAGGAGGCCTTGCGGGTGCTGAGCACCATAGGCAATATGTCTATCGCCGATAAGGGCACGCTGAAGATAGGCGAGCCCTATGCGGCCGGTATCCGCATGTCTCTGGATCGCAGCCAGCTGCCCAAGCCTTTTCAGGTGGATGCCATCGGCAATCGGGATTGGCATGTGGATAGCCATGTCTATCGCTGGACTTATGTACCCTCTGCTGTCCCGGTAGCCACTTCTAACAACGCTGAGGTTCGCCCGTGAGGGTTGCTGCAATTCTGGCAGCAGCAGTTGGCGCAGTCCTGCTGTTCTTGCTGACCTCAGCCAGTGCCAACAGCTCCTTATTTTCCCGCCACTACCCATGGCTGCTCGCCGCTAACGGGCTGATCGCGCTGGGTCTGCTCGGGCTGGTCGGCGCGCAATTGCTGCGCTTGCGTCGTGAATATCGCTCCGGGGTGTTTGGTTCCCGCCTCAAGGTGCGCCTGATGTTGATGCTGGGGCTGATGGCGGTGCTGCCGGGTGCGCTGGTGTATGCGGTGTCCATGCAATTTGCCGTTAAGAGTATTGAGTCCTGGTTCGATGTGCGCGTGGACAATGCCCTTGAAGGTGGTCTCGCCCTGGGCCGTAGCGTGCTTGAAGCACAGCAGGCTGACTTGCTAAATAAAGGCCGCAGTCTGGCCCTGGATCTGGGTGATAGCGAGTTTGTCTCGCCCACCCAGATGGCGCGTTTGCGCGAGCGCATTGGCGTGATGACCATCACCTTGTTCTCGACTTCCGGCCAGGCCTTGATGAGTGCGACCGCCAGCGACGACAGCCTGTTGCCACCGCTGCCAACGCTGGCGCAATTGCGCCAGGCACGGCAAGGGCGCGGCCTGGCCCTGACCGAAGGCGATGCCAAAGAAGGCTTGATGGTGCGTGCACTTATTCCGGTATTCAGCGGCGGCATGAATGGCGATGTGAGGGTGCTGCAATTAACTGATGCGGTGCCGGTCTATCTGGCCGGCAGTGCTGCCAGTGTTGAAGATGCCTATCGCGACTATCAGGAACTGCAGCTGGGCAAAGAAGGCCTGAAGCGCATCTACACGTTGACTCTGACGCTGACTTTATTGTTGGCCTTGTTTGCGGCCATCGCTTTGGCTTTCTTCCTGGCTGAACGGCTGGCGCGGCCCTTGCTCATTCTGGCCGAAGGTACGCAAGCGGTGGCAGCGGGGGATTACACACCGCGCGCTGCCCTGGAGTCGAATGATGAAATGGGTATTCTGACGCAGTCGTTCAACCAGATGACACGCCAGCTTGACGACGCCCGCCGTGAAACGGAGCGGCATCGGGCCGCGACCGAGTCAGCCCGCGCCTACCTGGAAAGCGTGCTTGGCAATCTCTCGGCTGGCGTGATTGCATTCGATAGCGCTTTTGTCATGCGCGCCGCCAATCTTGGCGCCATCAGCATTTTGCGCAACGATCTGGTGACAGTGGAAAATCTTCCGCTGCATGAATGGTCAATTCAACGAACCTTCTGTGACGCGGTCATCGAAGCCTTTGCCGAGAATCATGGCGACTGGCAGAAGCAGGTAGAAATTGCCGTCAGTGAAGGCGTCAATCAGACCTTGCTGGTGCGTGGCACCACGCTGCCGGCTGCGGGTGGTGAAGGGCATGTGGTTGTCTTCGATGACATCACCGATCTGCTCTCGGCGCAACGGACGGCGGCCTGGGGCGAAGTGGCACGACGCCTGGCGCACGAAATCAAAAATCCGCTCACCCCGATTCAGCTGTCAGCCGAACGCCTGCAGCTCAAGCTGGCCGAAAAGCTGGATGGACCCAATCGCGAGATGCTGGAGCGCTCCACCCAGACCATCGTCAATCAGGTTGAGGCGCTCAAGAATCTGGTCAATGAATTCCGTGACTACGCGCGCACCCCGCCACCGGTATTGTTACCGGTTGATTTGAACGCATTAGTACAGGATGTGCTCGGTTTGTATGAAAATGCCCATGCTAAAGTGGATGCTGATTTGGAAATAGGGCTGGCAGCAGTGTCTGCTGATGCGAATCAGATGCGTCAGGTGATACATAATCTGCTGCGCAATGCGCAGGATTCGCTGTCCGAGGCAGAAGCCCCACGTATTACGATTGCAACGCATGCCGATGCCAAGGGCGCCAGTCTTACGGTCAGTGATAATGGCGCGGGTTTTCCGCCACAGATTCTGGCGCGCGCATTTGAACCCTATGTCACGACCAAGGCCAAGGGCACCGGTCTGGGTCTGGCAATTGTGAAGAAGATAGTGGATGACCACAAAGGCGACATTCGCCTGAGTAACCGCGAAACCGGCGGCGCAGAAATCACTATACGTCTGCCTTACGCAGCGTAGCGACAAAAGGATCGGTCACCGCAAGGCGGCCGAGCACAACCGTTATTCT